>JAAZIO010000188.1 GCA_012800805.1 Clostridiales bacterium
CGAGCAGGGCGTAGCGGACGTGGGCGTTGTGGGAAAAGACATACTGCTTGAATATGAGCCCGACGTTTATGAAATTCTGGATTTGAAACTGGGCAAATGCAGAGTTGCCGTTGCGGCCAAAAACGGATATGTTGAGGATACTTCCCGCCCGCTAAGGGTTGCCACAAAGTTTACGGGAATCGCAAAGAGATACTACGCTTTAAAAGGAAGAGATATAGAGCTTATAAAGCTTAACGGCTCGATTGAGCTTGCTCCGCTCCTCGGCATGTCGGATGTCATCGTGGACATAGTTGAAACGGGCACGACGCTCAGGGAAAACGATATGAGCGTCATTGAGGAAATCGCGGGCGTTTCGGCAAGGCTTATAGCGAACAAGGCAAGCTACAGGTTTAAGCAGGAAGAGATTTTAAAGCTAAAGGATGTTTTATCCAAGGAGATATAAATGATTAGGATATACGATTTCGACGAGGTTAAGGAAAAAATACTTGAGCGCGCGATAGAGAGCGGAAGCGTCGACAGAATCGTTAAATCGATTATTGACGATGTCAGAAAAAGAGGCGACGAGGCGCTATTTGAGTATGCCGAAAAATTCGATAAAGCAAAGCTTGACACTTTAAGGGTGAGCGAGGAAGAGATAGAGACCGCCTTCAACAGCGTCGATAAGTCATTCATAAAAATCCTTGAGGAAGCAAGGGACAACATCGCTTTGTTCCACGAAAAACAACTTCCGAAGTCTTTTGAGGTTAAAAAAGACGGGGGAATAATCCTAGGACAAAAAGTAACCCCGATACCAAGAGTGGGCATTTATGTCCCGGGAGGAACCGCAAGCTATCCGTCTACCGTATTGATGAACGCAGTGCCCGCGGCAATTGCGGGAGTTAAGGAAATAGTTATGGTAACTCCGCCGAGAAGCGACGGAAGCGTTCTTCCCGAAGTTCTCGCCGCGGCAAAGATAGCGGGAGTAACCGAAATCTATAAAGTGGGCGGTGCTGGAGCGATTGCGGCTCTTGCTTACGGAACGGAAAGCATAAGAAAGGTTTATAAAATCACAGGGCCCGGAAACATATATGTCGCCACGGCAAAAAAGCTTGTATACGGGCTTGTTTCAATCGATATGATAGCGGGTCCGAGCGAAATACTGGTTATCGCCGACGAAAGCGCAAGCCCCGTCCACGTGGCGGCGGATCTTCTTTCTCAGGCCGAGCATGACAGGATTGCCGAGGCGGTTTTGATTACAACGGATATAAGATTGGCAAACGAAACCGCAAAGGAGCTTGAAAGGCAGATACCCGAGCTTGAAAGGGCGGAAATCGCAAGGGAATCCATAGACAACCTCGGCAAAATCATAATAGTGCCCGATATGGACACCGCCGTGAAAGTGGCTAACGAAATCGCCCCGGAGCACCTTGAGCTGTATGTCAAAGAGCCGTTTGAGCTTTTAAGCAGAATCGAAAACGCAGGCTCAATCTTTTTGGGCGGCTACTCACCCGAGCCTTTGGGAGATTACTTCGCAGGCCCCAACCATACGCTTCCGACAAGCGGCACAGCCAAATTTTCTTCACCGCTTTCGTCCGCCGACTATGTAAAAAAATCAAGCTATATATATTATCCGAAAGAGGAGCTTAAAAAGGTTAAAGACAAAGTGGCGGAGTTTGCGAAAAGAGAGGGCCTCACCGCGCATGCGGAGAGCGTTTTAAAGAGATTTAAGGAGACACTATGAGCAGATTTTTAAGGGATGAGCTGATAAAGCTTGCGCCTTACACGCCGGGCGAGCAGCCTTCCGACATGAGCGAATATATAAAACTTAACACCAACGAATCGCCTTACCCGCCGTCTGAAAGAGCGCTTTCGGTGAAAAACCTAAGACCTTTAAACAGATACTGCGACACCGAAGCGACTGTCCTTAAAGACGCGGTTGCCTCTTATTACGGTTTGAAAAGCGATAACATTATCGTTTCAAACGGCTCCGACGAGGCGCTTGCGTTTTGCTTTATGGCGTTTTGCGGCAAAAACAAGGGCGCGGCGTTCGGCGAAGTGACATATGGTTTTTATCCCGTATTTTGCAATCTTTTCGGTATCGACTATAAAACGGTTCCGCTAGATAGCGACCTTTCGTTAGACCCTAAAAAGTTTTATGGGTTAAAGCGCACCATATTCATAGCTAACCCGAACGCTCAAACGGGAATTGCCATGAGCCTTACGGATATCGAAGGCATATTGAAAAACAACCCCGACGATGTTGTGATTTTAGATGAAGCGTATGTTGATTTCGGCGGCGAAACGGCGGC
>JAAZIO010000189.1 GCA_012800805.1 Clostridiales bacterium
AAACTGCTGCATTTTAACGGCGTATACGATAGGGGCGGAATAAAAGTCAGTTTCGGGCATCTTTATCGGCGTATCCGCAAGGCTTAAAAGCTCATCGCTGTCTGAAAAAATCGTAAGATGCGCTCCAAGTTCCTTAAGCTCCTCCGCACTTGATTTAAAGTCTTCAAACATCTCAAACGCTGGAGCGAATATAATCACGCTTTGTCCTTTTTCAATAAGCGCCCTCGGCCCGTGCTTGAACTCGTTGACCGATGAGGAGTAGGTAAACTTGTAGCAGCACTCCATGAGCTTAAGACCGCACTCTTTTGCCACAGCCTCGGAGCTTCCCCTTGAAAGGCATATAACGCCTTTTGATTTTAAAAGCTCATTGGACGGCTCGGGCAGCGGCGTGGACAGCGCTTTCACGCATAAGTCGCGAAGTTTTAAAAAGTCATAATCGCAACCCGAAAGTTTTAAAGCAAAGTGAAGAAGAACCGCGGCTTCCGCCGTGAAAGTTTTTGTTGCCGCTACCGCCTTTTCTTCTCCCTGCAAAAGGTCAAGGTGGAAATCCGCACATTCGGCGGCGTTGCTATTGGGATTGTTAGTGATGGCAACCGTCAGCGCTCCGCACTCTTTTGCGTTCTTTAAAATATTAAAGGTGTCCGCGCTCATGCCGCTTTGCGAAACGGCGATAAACACTGCCTTTGAGTAATCGGGACGCGCTTTATAAAAGTTGCTTATAGACATTTCGGCAAAAGACACTATAAAGGGGGTTTTTGTTTCAAGATAAAATTTGAATACGCCGGAGGCAAGCCTTGAGCTGCCCCTTGCGGCAATGATATAATGATTTCTTTCTTCGCTCTTTGCGACAAGGGCGATTTTTGAAATCAATTCATCGTTATGGTATTTTAAATTTGTGAATGTCAACGGAGCGCTCTCAAGCTCCTGTTTCATGTATGTCATAAGTCCCCAATGTTTACTTTTTTATCAATTATGATAAAAATTTTTGGTTTTGTTATGATTTATTGTTGTTTCAATAATAAGCTGTTTTTTTGTTTTTGTCTATCTTTTAAACGGTAAAAAGTCGTCATCGGGCTCAAGCCCTCTTAAAAGCTCTCTGTTTAACATGGTTTTTCCTCTCTTTATGGCGTCAAAACCGTATTTTTCCCTTAGTTTGTCAAGGCTCTTGTCAAGTTTTTCTTTTTTTTCGATGTCTTCGTCAAAAAAGCTCTGCTGAATACCGTCGCCGTCAAAAAGCTTGAATGCGCCTACGGTTATCGCCCTTACAGGCTTTGGGAAAGTGTGCAAAGAATTTAAAAGATTGACCGCGCTCTTTGCGATGATTTCGGCGTTTGCGCTGTAAACGCTAAGTACCGTTTGCTTTGATTTGTCCGTAATATCCGTCGCCGAAAAGAGAAACGGAAGAAGTAACGTCAAGCCAGCACTCGTCCAAACCGAAACTCTCAACATAATCCGTATAGCTTAAATAAATTTGTTTAACTTCTTTTGAGGCTTGATGGTAGTCGT
>JAAZIO010000190.1 GCA_012800805.1 Clostridiales bacterium
TAAGTATGTTATAACAGCAATTAAGTTATAAGTAGATTTTAAACTTTTAACATAGAACTAATAAATTATGTATAAAGCAGATTTTAATCTTTTAGCATAGAACTTTTAAATTGTGTATAAAGCCGATTTTATTCCGTTATACTGGTCGATAAGGTCCTGCAGTGTTTTTCCGTCTACAAAGTCATTTATAAGCTTGTTAAGCTCCTGCCAAAATAACAGAGCGGCGCATTCGCTCTTTCTGTGGCAAGTGTTTTCGATACCCTCAAGGCAGGCTACGGGGGCAAGCTTACCCTCTGTTGCTCTTAGTATCGAGCCTATTGTATACTCTGACGGACTTTTTATAAGTTTGTAGCCTCCCTGCGAGCCCCTTACGCCTCTTATCAGCCCAGCTTTTGTGAGAGCGGAGGATATCTGCTCAAGGTATTTTTCCGAAATCTCCTGCCTTTGCGAAATGTCTTTTAATCTCACAAAGTCGCCCGAGCTGTGCATGGCAAGGTCTAACATAAATCTTAAGGCGTATCTGCCTTTGGTTGATATTTTCATTTTCCACCTTTTATATAGGTTTACTATGAATAGTTTATTCCCGTAATACTTAATTGTCAATAAGACAATTACATTTTATCATACCTTTTGTTTTAATTCCATGCCAAAATGAAATTGCATAATTTCAATTTTATAAATGTTATTTACGCTTTTTTATTTTGGTCTTATTTAAAGCTTTAATTGGTTTTTTATATTTTGTATAAAAGCAGTTGTTTATCTTTTTAATTTTAATTAAAAAACCGCCGCAAGCGGCGGTTTAAGTTTTACACTTTAATCACAAAGCCGAATTTATGCTCCTCGCCCGGATTTATTTTGTAGCGTCTCTTGGTGCAGGCTAAAGCCGGGACGTCGCCGCCTACGCCGCGCTGCTTTCCGTCAATATAAACATAAATCTTGCCGTCGTCTTTAAGCTCGTGCAGGTGCTTAGCATCCTCTAAAGCTTCAAGCGAGTAGGTATGAACGCTTGCGTCAAAGGGCTTGTCTACGGCGCTCATGGTGATTTTCTTATCTCCGTTTAAGAGCGAAAGGTATCTTACTCCTGTATGGTTGCCGTTCTCTTGCGGATAAAGATAGCCGTGCATAAAGTCTTTTACATTGCCTTTGTAGACGCCGAGGTCAGCGGATGTCAGCCTGTCGCAATAATTCTCGTGCGGGCCTCTTCCGAAGAACTCCATTTCCGTGTATCCGCCGTCCAGCCTGAACGCAAAGCCGTAACGGGGAAGCCCAAACACTGTGCCTTTACACTTCATTTTGATGTAAACGCCCTCGTTTGTAAGGCTTACGCAAGTCTTTAAAACTTTCATGCGGGGCATACTCCAGCTCATTTTTATTTTTGAGCCGTCGGCTTTTACTTTTCTTATCCTCATCCTCTTTTGAGCTTTTTTATAGTAATACACGCCAAGGAATGCCTTTAAAGCGTTGCCGATATGCGGAACAAAGTCGTTGTCTGTGGGGGCGCGCCAGAAGTTTGGCATAATCGGGCCGTCAAGCACTTCTTTGCCGTCTTTAAATATTGTGATTGCGCCCGTCTTCTTGCACACCTCAACCTTTAGATTATCCTTTTCCAATATGGCCTTGCTCTTTTCCGCTTTCGCCTCTGCCGCCTTTTCTACCTTCTTTGCCTCAAAATCTTTTATCACAAGCTGGCCTTCGGCTACTATATGGCCTTTTTTAAGGCCGATTTCCTCGCGGTTTAAGATGGCTTTTGCGTTGATGTATACCTCGCCTTCAAGCGCGCTTGTGTCAAATGGGATGTCAATCGTCTTTTCCTCTCCCGGCGCGACAGATGGCATATCAAGCTCTTTTTCCTCTTTGATTATTCCGTCAACAACAAGATACAGTTTCAGTTTATAGTCGCTTAGGTCTTTATAAGAAAACTCGTTCTTGATTGCGATTTTACCGCAAGCCAGTTTAAAATCTATCTTTTGATATACCCTCTTTACCTCAAAGAGCGCCGGGTTTGGCGAGCGGTCAGCCCTGACGATGCCGTTAAATGCAAAGTTTCCGTCATTGGGCTTGTCGCCAAAGTCTCCGCCGTAGTTCCACTTCACCGTGCCGTCCTCAAGCACCGTCTTTATGGACTGGTCGGCAAAGTCCCAGATATAACCGCCGTGAAGCCTGTCGTATTTTTTGAAGTCGTCCCAGTAATCTTTGAAATTGCCAAGGCTGTTGCCCATGGAGTGAGCGTATTCACATTGAATGAAAGGCTTGTTTTTATACATATGCGGCATAAGAACATGCCCGAGCAGCGCCCAAAGCGCCCTACTGTGGGTGTGAATCTTGTTCTCGCCAATTTTTTTCATCTGAGTTTGGACGGTATACATCTCAGACATGATGTCGGTTGTTTTAAGGTATCCGTCGCACTCATAGTGGATGGGGCGAGTCGTGTCAAGCTCGAGCGCCGCTTTTTTCATTTTCTTGAAACCGCCGCCTGTGCCGGATTCGTTTCCCAGCGACCAGAACAATATGCTGGCGTGATTTCTAAACGACCTTACCATTCTGCGCATGCGCTCGCAGCACATGTCAACCCAGTATTTGTTGTTTTTGGGGATAAACCTAGCCAAGCCGTGCGTTTCAAGGTTGTTTTCGCACATGACCATCATGCCGTAGCGATCGCAAAGCTTGTAAAACTCCCTTGAGTTTGGATAGTGGCTGGTTCTGATAGAATCCACATTATTTTCTTTTAACAATATGATATCTTTTTCGGTAAGCTCGGCGGGAACGGCGTGGCCGTATTCGGGGTGGAACTCATGCCTGTTTACGCCCCTTATTAAAAGCTTTTTGTTGTTGAGCAAAATAAAGGGGCCTCTGCCGTCTTTAAACGGAACGATTTCTATCTTCCTGAATCCGAAATCAAACTTTCTTATATCCAAAATTTCGCCGTTTTCAAAAAGCGTGATTTCAACTTCATACAGGGCGGGATTTTCGCAGCTCCAAAGCTCAAAGCCATCCACATCCCTTTCAAAATAAAGTTTCTTTATGGCTTTGTCCTCAATGCTTCCCGCTTCTAAAGTCTCGCATATCAGCTCTTTCCCGTCACGGTCTTTTAGCGTTACTTTGACGCTGCCCGAAGATAGCGCCGCGCCGCTGCAGGCGACATCGACATCCATTTTGAATTTAGCGCTCTTAAGGTCTGAGCTAAGCTCCGCCCTCGCGAAGGCGTCACAGATATGTTTCTTTGGAACAAATATAAGATTTACATCGCGGAAAATGCCTGAAAGGCGCCACATATCCTGGTCTTCAAGATAGCTGCCTTTTGAAAATTGAACAACGACTATTTTAAGCTCGTTTTCACCCTCTTTGACATACGGGGTGATGTCGTATTCCTGATAGTCGAAAGAGTCTTCGCTATATCCCACAAACTCGGAGTTGATATAAACCTCCGCGCAGGAGTTTGCCGCAAAATTGATATGTATATTGTCTTTTAAACTGTCTACTCTAAAGGTGGTTCTATACAGTCCGCATGGGTTTATTTTATCTTTGAACTTTGGAAGAGTAAGCGGATTGGTGATAATGGGATACGGATACTTGACATTGGTATAAATAGGTATCCCGTAGCCTTCAATCTGCCAGTTTGATGGAACTTTAATTTTGTCGTAAGATTCGGGATTGAAATTGAAATCGTTAACCGACTCGAAAAACTTAAAGTCCCAAACGCCGTTAATGCATTGAACTTTTGCGTTTCCCGAGCCGTCGAGCGGAAAGCCCGCTCCGCTGTCATACAAACGGTTTACCGACTCGAATCTTCTGTTCTTGTAATAACCTTTCATGTCTTTTCCCCTTTCTTTAAAACCTTTAATTATTTATCGCTTATAAACAATACTCTTCTGCAGTTTGGGCACTCCGTCCAGTCACCCGGCTTTTTAAGCTTTTCGAGCGAATCTTGAGGCAGTTCCATAAAGCAGCGCCCGCACTGGCGGCTTGTCATATCGTGCCTTACAAACGCGGGGAGCTTTTTTGCCTCTCTCAGCGACTTATAAAGCTCAAGCAGTTCCGGCTCGATTTCCTTTGCGAGCTTTTCAAGCTTGGCTTTAAGCGGCTTGATTTCATCGGCTTTTGCGGCAATCATTTTTTCATAGTCGGCGCGCGCCGTCTTAAACTCGGCGTTGGCCTTTTGACCTTGCTCGAAAGTTTTGCGGTAATTGTTTGAGATGTCGTCCGCTTTTGACATATCGCGGCCGACTTCTTTTTCTATCGCTTCAAGGTTTTCTATCATGTTGCCAAGCATTTTGATGTAATGCTCGGCCTCGGTCTCGTCCTCGATTTCGCCTATATAGTTTTCGATTTCCTCAAGGCTTTTGATGATATCTTTCACTCGCGCGCTGTATTTTTCGCTTGAGTTTTGAAGGTCCATAGCCTCCGCCTGAAGTTTTTTGATTTGCTCCGCGGCGCTTTGAATTTTCTGCTTTAAGGCAAACGCGCGGTTTGTCTCTTGGCTCTTTGCCGCGTCCTGCTCAAGCGCGTAAAGCTTGGTGTCTACTTCCTGATACTCCATTACTTTGTCAAATTTCATATTTCCTCCAGTGTCCTAAAAGGACATTCCGAATTTGCTTTGATGATTTTCACGTCTAAAGGCTTAAGCGCCCTTTCAAAAATATCGCAAACGATTGCTTCGCTGCCATGGTGGCTAAGCTCGATTATCGATAAACCGTCGTGCTCAGCCTCCAAAAAGAAACTGTGTTTGACTTCGGCCGTCAAAAACACGTCTGCGTTTTCCTTTGCGGTTTTATAGGCATCGGCGTCTCTTCCGCCCGAGCCCGAAACCGCAAAAACCGTCTTTATGGTTTTATCCCATCTGCCCGAGATTTTAATCGACTTATCCGAAAAAACCTCGGCGGTTTTTTTTGCAAAGTCATTCAGCTTTATGGGCTTTACATCAAACAAAACGCCAAACTCAGCGTCCGTTGCCCTTATGTTTTCGCCTTGAAGGCGCTTTGCCATCTCATAACTTAAGCCTTGCTCCGCTTTGTCTATGTTGGTGTGATATGACACCACATTGATTTCGTTTTTTATTAAAAGCTCAAGATATGAACCGAGGCGGGTGTCAAAGTCAACGCTCTTTAGAGGTGAAAAGATAAGCGGATGGTGCGATACGATAAGGTTGCAGCCGTAAGATACAGCTTTTTCAATTATATCACGGTTTATGTCTAGGCACAAGAGTATA
>JAAZIO010000191.1 GCA_012800805.1 Clostridiales bacterium
CAAAGAATGTCCCGGGGCTTTACTTTGCGGGTGAGACGATAGATGTAGACGCCTTCACGGGCGGATTCAATTTGCAAATTGCCTTTTCCACGGGCTACACAGCGGGCAAATCCGCCGCTTTGTCTTGACAAGGCAACATGCCCGTTTATAATTAACCTCGGAGGGTATTATGATAAATATCGCAATAGACGGTCCCGCGGGAGCGGGCAAAAGCACGGTCGCAAAAGCCGTTGCCAAAAAACTCAATTTCATTTACCTTGACACGGGAGCGATGTATCGAGCCGTCGCGTATTCCGCAATAAAAAATGGAATCGCAATTACCGACGAGCAGGCGATATCGGAATTTGTAAAAACCATTACCATGGATATAGCCTACGACGAAAACGGCGAACAGCAAATTTTCGTCTTTGATGAAAATGTCACGCCCTACATAAGGCAAAACGAGATTTCAAAAGCGGCAAGCGATGTTTCGGCTTATCCTGCGGTAAGATACAGAATGGTTGAACTCCAGCGAATAGAGGCGGGCAAAAACAATGTCGTCTTAGACGGCAGAGATATCGGCACTTTCGTTCTTCCGAACGCCGAATACAAGTTTTTTATGACGGCGTCGCCCGAGGTCAGGGCAAAACGCCGCTATGACGAGCTTTTGGCAAGAGGACAGTCCGTTGATTATGACAAGGTATTAAATGACATAATCACAAGGGACTACAACGATTCCCACCGCGCGGTGGCGCCTCTTAAGCAGGCTGAGGACGCCGTTT
The DNA here is from genome assembly GCA_012800805.1 of Clostridiales bacterium. Lineage (GTDB taxonomy): Bacteria > Bacillota > Clostridia > Christensenellales > CAG-917 > JAAZIO01. The sequence goes on from JAAZIO010000191.1 coordinate 762, forward strand.
ACCTTGACACCTCAAACATGACCGTTGAGGAAGTAACGAATTTTATCATCGACAGGATTAAGCTATGAAAAAAGAGAAAAAAGATAAAATGTTGTTTTACCGCTTAGTGCGGTGTTTGTTCAAACCCTTTGTAAACATTTTCTGGCCGACTAAAGTCGTTGGCAAAGAAAACTTTGACAGCGTGGAGGGCGCGGTTGTCATATGCAACCACTATTCCGTAGCCGATACGCTTATTCCCGCCGTAAAGCTCTATAAAAAAGAGCTTCATGTTCTTGCGAAAGCGGAGGCTTTCGAGAGCAAAATAGGCGGATGGTTCTTAAGAAAAGTCGGGGCAATCCCCGTTCGCAGGGGCGAGGCGGATTTCAACGCTGTAAAGCAGGTGCTTGCGGTGCTGAAAGCAAACAAAAAACTTCAGATTTACCCCGAGGGCACAAGAAACAAAGAGGGCACAACGGAAATGCGCCAGTTCAAAAGAGGCGCTGCAACCTTTGCCATAAAAGCCAAAAAGCCCATTGTTCCCATGCTTTACTACAGAATGCATAAACCATTCAGACGCAATTGGCTGTATATAGGAAAGCCCATATTCCTCGATGAGTTTTTTGACAGCAGGGCGACCGAGGACTACGACAAGGCGACCGAAATCGTTTATGAAAGGATGATTGACTTAAGGCGCGAGCTTGACGAATATGTGGAAAAACTTATCGGAGCAAAAAAATAAATGATTAAAATTTCTCCCGCAAAGTATGCCGGCTTTTGCAGCGGCGTTGACAGAGCAGTGGAGCTGGCCTTTAAGGCGGGCGAAGGGGCAAAGGTTTACGGAAGCCTTGTTCACAACAAAGAAGTAACGGACCGCCTTAAAGATAAAGGCATTGAAGTTATAGATGATTTATCATCCGTAAAGACAGGGGATAAAATAATTATCAGGGCGCACGGGGCGACTAAGGAAGATATCGCCTTGCTAAAGGATAAGGGCGCCAAGATAATCGACGCCACATGCCCGTTTGTATATAAAATTCATAAAATTTTAGACGAGAAAACGGATAATGTCACGGCAACGCTTTTTGTTGGAGAAAAAGAGCATGCCGAGGTCAAAGCGGCGGTTACTTATGCCCATGGGCCCGTGTATTTTTATGACGAATGTAATATAGAAAACATTTCCGAAAATAAAATAATTGTCGTTTTTCAAACGACATTTTCCCAAAAATTGTCGGAAAAAATTAAAGAAATAATTGAAAAATCGTCAAAACACAAGGGTAAAACAGTTGAGTTTTTTGACACAATTTGCTATACTACCCAAAGTAGACAAGAGGAAGCAATTAAGCTTGCCAGGACGCACGAAGCGGTGGTCGTTGTAGGCGACAAAACCAGCTCGAATACGAATCGGCTTCTCGAGGCGGCTAAAAGCTTTAACGAAAATGTCTTTTTAATATCGAAAGCGGACGAATTACCGTCTCAAATAAAGCAATTTTGGAGCATAGCAGTCTTGGCAGGCGCATCAACACCGCCTTGGCTCTTTACGGAGGTATTAAAAGTAATGGGTGAAACTCAAAAGATCGTCAACTCGACGGAAAACGAATCTGTGATTAAAGAAGAGGCAACTTCACAGACTAAGGCAAAAGCCGAAACTAAAGCTAGCAAAAAATCTTCAGACGAAATTACCATGGCTGACATCATTGCGTCGGATAAAATGTTAGGCTTTGCTTTCTACACTCCGGGCAAAAGAGTCAAATGCACTGTGATTAGCGCAGACGACAACGGCATTAAAGTAGCTCTTGGCGGTAAAAAGGACGGATTTATTGACAAGTCCGAAGCAAGCGTAGGCGCTTATAACCCCGCGGACTATAAAGACGGCGATGTTATTGAAGCCGTAATACTTTCCACCAACAAAGATACGGTTATGCTTTCAAAGCGCGTCATCGACCAGCGCAAGGCCGAGGACGAAGCGGCGGAAAAGGCTTTTGAAGGAGTATTCACCCTCGAAATGACGGAAGTCGTAAAAGGCGGCCTCAGAGGAAAGCTCGGAAGCTATACGGTTTTCGTTCCCGCATCCCAAATCACCACAAAGTATGTAAAGAATCTTGAAGATTATAAAGGCAAAAAGCTCAGGCTCATGGTTATGCCTCCCAAGGCAAAAGCCCCGGTCGAGGGCGAGGTTGAAGAAGAAAAACCCAAGAAGAAATCAAAATATGTGTTTGCGTCCCAACGCATGGTAATCGAAAAGGAAAAGAAAGAACGCGAGGATGCTTTCTGGGGCAGCATACATGTAAACGACATAGTGAAAGGCAAAGTCAAGCGTTTTACCGAGTTTGGCGCGTTTGTTAATGTTCGCGGATTTGACTGCCTTTGCCATATCTCCGAAATCAGTTGGAACAAAGTTGCGGACCCCGCTTCAATTCTTAAAATTGGCGAGTCCTACGATTTCATAGTTTTAAAAGTTGACAGAGAAAGCAACAAAATTTCCCTCGGCTTTAAACAGCTTCAAAAGAAACCTTACGAGCTTGCGGCTGAAAAATATCCCGTAGGTTCCATAATCACGGGCAAGGTTGAAAGAATCTTCCCCTACGGAGCGTTTGTTTCAATCGACGAGGGTGTAGACGGTCTTGTTCACGTATCCCAGATTTCCCATAAGTGGATAAAGGACGCCTCCGAAGCCTTAAAGATTGGCGATGAGGTAACCGCGAAGGTCATCAGCTTTGAGGACAACCGCATTACGCTTTCTATCAAAGAGCTTCTGCCTCCGCCCGAGGAAGTAGAGGTTGATAAAGAGCAGGAAAAGGAAAGGAGCAAAAAGACCGCAGCCAGACTTAAGAAGTTTGAGGAGAACCTCGAAAAGGCGGAAAAGAAAGACAAGAGAGCAAGAAATGCCGAATCGGAGGATGAACCCAGAGAATGGCACTCCAACAGCGGCGGAACTACTCTCGGCGAGCTTTTAAAGAATCTTGACCTGAACTTCGACATCGAGGAGAAAGAAACTAAAAAGACCTCAAAGAAAAAGGTATCAGAGTAATTAAAGACAAACAAAACCGTTATCTAAGATAACGGTTTTTAATATTTAGAAAATTATATAAACATGGTCATGATTAAAGTCTGATTTAAAGAAAGACTTTTCAAAATTGATGAATATATAGAAAATATTTCAATCCTTGTTGATGGTTTTTAATGTATAAGCATGATAATCTTATAACGATATTTTAGTATATAAGCAGGATAAAATCAGTCATCTATAAAAGGATTGTTGGGCAATTTGTGACAAATAATTATATATTCATTTTTAAGTAGATTTTAAAAATTTTTTAATTAGATGTTTTTTAAAAGCAATAGACTATGTTTTAAATGCGGATATATACGTGCTAAGGATATTTAGACAAAATAAGGGCAATTGTTAAAGGGAAAATTTGCAGTCAATTTAAAAGTTGTCAAAAACTGTTAAAACTGGTATACTCAGTCTATGGAAAAAAAGCAGGTAACGATATACACCGACGGGGCTTGCTCGGGTAACCCCGGTCCCGGCGGCTGGGGCGCGATACTGATTTACGGCGACGCCAAAAAAGAGATTTCGGGCGGGGAATCCAACACGACAAACAACCGTATGGAGCTAAGCGCTATTATAAATGCGCTAAAGGCTTTAAAATATCCGTGCGCCGTAAAGCTATACAGCGATTCCGCTTATATAGTTGACGCAGTCAATAAAAGCTGGCTTAACGCATGGCAAAATAACGGTTGGCTCACCTCAGAAAAAAAAGAAGTAAAGAACATAGATTTATGGCAGGAACTTTTGGAGCTTATGAAGGTTCACGATGTTGAATTTTTAAAGGTCAAGGGCCACTCTGACAACGAGCTCAACAATCGCTGCGACGCCTTGGCAAGGGCAGAGGCCGAAAAGTTTTTTTAAAGTAAATCTGGTTTCGTAAAGATTAACGCTATTTGTTTTAGCATACAACAAAAATTGACTTTAATATATTATTTCATTTTTCTAAAGTCTTACTATAAAAAAATCATTTTACAAAAGTCTTACTTAAAAATAACATTTTACAAAGTTACTTTAAAAAAATTTAATCATTAGCAAAACTTTTACTTTTAAAATTTTTATCATTCAAGCAAAAATTTTCAATTATTTAACTATAAAATAACAGTTTAAATTTTTGATTTTAAATTTCTGTTTTATTAAATTATTTTTATTACTGCTTTAAATTGCTAATTTATGTTTAAATTAAAAAATGTTTTTGATTGCGTATGACAATAAAGTTTATTTTGTCTCAAGTGTTTGAATAAAGCTTAGATTTTGGCTTAAAAAAACGGCTTAAGCCGTTTTAAGCTTGGGAAAGCTCTTTTGAGCGATTGTAGCACTTCTCCATGCCCTTTTTTATTATCTCCTCCAAACCGTCGTCTCTGAAGCTCTCAACGGCTTGTATGGTCGTTCCTCCTTTTGAACAAACATTGTTTATCAGCGTTTCTATGTCAAATGGGGAGTCTTCAACCATCTTGGCCGCTCCCGCAAAAGTTTGAACGGTCAAATATTTTGCTGTCTCACGGTCAAGGCCCAACGCCGCTCCTGCGTCTACCATGGATTTTATGAACATATAGACATAAGCGGGACCGCTGCCGGATACCGCTGTGACGGCGTCAAAATATTTTTCCTCAAGCACAACGGTTTTGCCAAAAGAAGAGAAAAGAGA
>JAAZIO010000192.1 GCA_012800805.1 Clostridiales bacterium
CACAAAAACAACAGCAATTCGTTAAAGAAATCGCAGACATCAACGAGGATTTTCCCCGCTGGTATACCGATGTAATTTTAAAAACCGAGCTTTGCGACTACGGCCCCGTAAAAGGCACTATGGTTATCCGCCCCTACGGATACGAAATCTGGGAGAACATTCAGGCGGCGCTTAACAAACGCTTTAAGGAAACGGGACACAAAAACGCTTATTTTCCGCTCTTTATTCCATACAGCTATCTTTTGAAAGAGGCGGAGCACGTTGAGGGTTTTGCTCCCGAAGTAGCGCTTGTCACTCATGTAGGAAACAACGAGCTTGAGGAAAAGCTTGTTGTCCGCCCCACAAGCGAAACCATCATTTGCGAGATGTATTCCCGCTGGGTTCAAAGTTATAGGGACCTGCCTTTGCTTATCAATCAATGGGCCAATGTCGTCAGATGGGAAAAGACAACCCGCCCCTTCCTTAGAACCAGCGAGTTTCTCTGGCAGGAGGGCCACACCCTCCACGCGACCAGGGAGGAGGCTGAGGAAGAAACATTGAAGATGCTTGGCGTTTACAACGAGTTTATGAAGAACGTGCTTGCCATTGAGGTTTTGACGGGCAGAAAAACGCAGTCCGAAAAGTTCGCCGGCGCAACCGACACATACGCCATGGAAGCCATGATGCTTGACGGCAAGAGCCTGCAGGCGGGAACCTCTCACTTCCTCGGACAGAACTTTTCAAGCGCGTTTGAAATCAAATTCCTTGACAAAGACGGCGAGCTTAAGCGCCCCTGGCAGACAAGCTGGGGTGTTTCTACCCGCCTTATCGGAGCCCTAATAATGGCGCACGGCGACGAACGCGGATTGAAGCTTCCGCCTAGAGTTGCCCCCGTTCAGGCAGTTATCGTTCCCGTCGCGGCGCACAAGGAAGGCGTTATGGAAAAGGCAAAAGAGATAGAGGCCGCTCTTAAAGCTGCGGGAGTTAGGGTTGAGCTTGACAACCGCGAGCAGAGCCCGGGCTGGAAGTTCAACGAATGGGAGATGAAAGGCGTGCCGCTAAGGATAGAGATAGGCCCGCGCGACATCGAGCAGGGCAGCGTGGTCGTGTGCAGACGCGACACTCACGAAAAGGCGGCGGTCGCAATCGACGGCCTTGCAGGCAGCGTTATAAAGCTTCTTGACGACATCCACGAAAATATGTATGAAATGTCAAAGAGCTTCCTCTACTCGCATATAAAAGTTTGCTCTTATATTGACGAGCTAAAGAGCGCAGTGGACAGCAAGAACTTTGTAAAGGCCATGTGGTGCGGAGACCCCGCTTGCGAGGCGAAAATAAAGGAGCAGACTGCGGCTACTGCGCGCGTAATGCCGTTTGACCAGACGCCAGTCGGCGACACCTGCGTCTGCTGCGGAAAGAAAGCGGATAAAGTGGTATACTTTGCAAAGGCGTATTAAAAATTAAATATAAAACCAAAACCTTCCCTTTGGGGAAGGTTTTTATTTTTTTAGACAAGTAATTTTTTTGGTTTTAAACGCTTCTCACTTTATGGTATTAAGTTTTTACATTACGGTTATTAAGTATTTGGTATTAAGTTTTTACATTGCGGTTATTAAGCTTATTTTTTTGTATTGTTTAGCTCATAAAGTTGTAAGGTTTTTTGTATTGATAAATTCAAATTGAAAAGCAGTATAGTCAATAAGCAACCGCTTATTATTTTATATCATAAAAAAAATTCAAGGCGGCAAACAGGTAATTACTGCAGCATTAATTCGATGCGGCGCTTTTTTCCAAAAGGTTTTTGATGAAGAAATAATTTTTCTCAAGCCTTTCGTCGCCCGGGGCGATTTCATACGCCTTTAGCATATATGAATAGGCTTTCTCCATAAGACCGATATTGTAAGCCGCTATTCCAGCAAGGTCGTAAGGAGTGTGGTCCCAGGCATACCCCATATTTACAAAGGTTTTTGATTTCTCTTTAATTTTCAGTGCCTCTTCCGTAAGGAAATAAACCATGGAATAGTCGCCGTATTTATAGCAAAGCTGGGCGAACTCAATGTATGGCTCTCTCATATGCGGAGCCTCGGCAATGGCTTTAAAATACCACACGCAGGCAAGATCGGGATTGTTCAAATTGTCATAACTTCTTGCTATCCAACGCATTGCGGCGCATCGCTCCTCACTCCAGAGCGAATTTGGCATGTCAAGATAGTATTTTAAAGTATCTATGCACATTTGCCACTC
>JAAZIO010000193.1 GCA_012800805.1 Clostridiales bacterium
CAGTGGATGTGGGGTTTGTCGTGGGAACGACGGCGGCTATTACGCCTACCGGCTCCGCAATACGCTTTAGGCCGAAACTCTGGTCGTAGCTTATTTCGCCGCAGGTTTTGGCGTCTCTGTAGGCATTGTATATGTATTCGGAAGCATAGTGATTTTTGATAATTTTGTCTTCCACAATGCCCATGCCTGTTTCCTCAACTGCCATTTTGGCTAGAGGAATCCTGGCCTTGTTTGCAGCCATGGCGGCGGCAAAGAAGATTTTGTCCACCTGCTCTTGGGTGTAAGTAGCGAAAATTTTTTGCGCTTCCCTTACTTCTTTGAGCATGGTGCACATTGTCTCTTCACTGTTGACGATGTACTGTCTTGTCATAAGGTTTGCTCCTTTATAAAAAATTTTAAAATTTTAATCGGATTTTTGTTTTGCCGCAAGCTCATATGAGAGTACGGCAAGCGACGCCGCCATGTCTTCGTTTCTTATAGCCACATCGGAAGGCACAACCAGGTGCAGGGGGGCAAAATTCCAGATACCCTTTATTCCGCATTCTATAAGACGGTCGCAAACTTGTTGCGCGCTCTCGCGCGGGACGGTAATGATACCGATTTTGGCGCTGGTTTTATTTATGACGGCATCCAATTCTTCCATCGAATGTATTTTCAGCCCGTTAACCTCAAGCCCAAACAGGGCGGGGTTGCTGTCGAAGGCGGCAACTATTTTAAGCCCGAGGCTCAAAAACCCCGAATATGCCATAAGCGTTTTGCCCAGTCCTCCGCAGCCTACTATTACCGCTTCAGAGTAGTTGTTATATCCCAAAAAGTTTTGAATGTCCTTTATAAGTTCCTTTACCTTAAAGCCGGTTTTAGGTTTTCCTGATTTCTTGCTTACTTGCGCAATATCCTTTCTTACTTGTATTGGATTGAAATTGAAATGTTCCGCTATTGTTGTGGACGATATATCAACCGCACCCATTTTATCAATTTCAATTAAATAACGGAGGTATTTGGGAAGCCTTTCTATGGTTGATTTTGATACCTCTTTTGAATTGCTCATATTTTTTCCTCCAAAACCGATAAGGTTATATCGATATCAGTATATCGATATGCTTAAAATTTGTCAACTAATTTTACTAATTTTTTGAAAATAATTATAAAATCAAAAATTCTAATGATACGTTTTATAAATGATTAAATATAAACTAAGCCAATAATGAATAATTAAAAACCGCAAAAACGGTTAATAAGTCAAGTTTTTATCCAATTTCATCGCCGTCTATGATGCAACAAAAAAACTTTAAACAATCTTTGAACAGGTTTTTGTAATGCCAGTTAGTATGTTGCGTTTATAATTTTTCTTATTTGATTTTTGCGGATTTTGACGCTTTTTCTCGAAAAATTTATAAATAATTAAAAAATATAAAACCAAAACTGACAGTTTTGAACAAGGCGGCTAAATAGAACTAGACAACAAAATCAAATATGTTATAATAACAATGATTGACAAAGAAATGAAGCCGGGAGGATTATATGAAAGTCGTGATTTTGGCGGGTGGTTTCGGAACGCGAATCAGTGAGGAATCGCACTTGAAACCAAAGCCAATGATTGAAATCGGAGGCCAACCGATACTTTGGCACATAATGAAAGAATATTCACATCACGGATTTAATGAATTTATCATCTGCTTGGGATACAAAGGATATGTTATCAAAGAATATTTTGCGGATTATTTTCTTCATACCTCCGACGTCACTTTTGACCTTGGAAAAAACAAAATGATTGTTCACAGGAACTATTCCGAGAACTGGCGTGTTACGCTTGTCGACACTGGGCTTCACACAATGACGGGCGGAAGAATCAAGCGAGTAAAAGAGTATATCGGAGATGAGCCTTTCCTTTTGACTTACGGCGACGGAGTAAGCAACGTCAATATTTCAGACACGGTAAAATTTCACAAAAAGCATGGCAAACTTTTAACCATGACGGTAGTCAATACCGCTTCGAAGTTCGGCGTTCTTTCCGTCGACGGCAACGGTTCGGTCACATCTTTTAGGGAAAAGCAAATGGGCGACGGCAGCATGATTAACGGCGGCTATATGGTTTGCGAGCCAAAAGTTATCGATTATATCGACGACGACTCAACCGTTTTTGAAAAAGCTCCTCTTGAAAGGCTGGCCGCGGAAGGCGAGATAATGGCTTATCGCCACAGCGGTTTTTGGCAGTGCATGGATACCCAGCGCGACAAAGAACAGCTTGAGAGCCTCTGGCAAAGCGGCAAGGCGGAATGGAAGGTGTGGAATGACTGAACTAAAGAGCTTTTATAAAGGCAAGCGAGTTTTAGTTACAGGCCACACAGGGTTTAAGGGCAGTTGGCTTACGGCGATATTATACCGCTTTGGCGTAACGGTAGCGGGATACTCATTGAATCCCCCGACAAACCCCTCTCTTTTTGAACTAATCGGTGGCGATAAAATGTGCCGCTCTTATATCGGCGATATAAACGATTTAGCATCTCTAAAAAAAGCTTTCG
>JAAZIO010000194.1 GCA_012800805.1 Clostridiales bacterium
ACGAGGGAGGATATGTTTTTTTAGATATCTCCTCATCGCTGCTTTATGGCATAAAAGAGGGCGATAAGATTACGCTTAAAGTTGGAAACTCCTCCTCGGAGTTTACATGCGGGGGAATAGTTGAGCAAAAGCTGTTTGCGGGGGCGTATGTCATAGCGCCAAGAAGCCTGCTTGAGAGCAATCTCAACCTTGCAAAATTCGATACCGTGATGATTAAGTCCTCCGACGTAGCGGGGACGGTAGGAGAGCTAAGGAAAAACTTTGCCGATAAAAACCTCTTTGTCATTTCGGCACTTGAAGCGTATTCATGGCAACAAAAGGCATTGGGCGCGTTGTTTGACTTAATCGGAGTGCTGGCCCTTGTTCTTTTTGTATCCTCCGCTCTTTTGATTTCGTTTAACTTATACATTGCGCAGGTGGGGCGCGCGCCTCAGTTTACAAGGCTTTTGCAGGCGGGATATTATAAAAGCGGCGTCTTAAAAATGCAATATGTGGAGTTTGCGATACTTCTTATATCCTCTTTCATACTGTCTTTGATATCATCCATACTATCGATATATGCAATGATTTACGGCATACTTGTATTTAATATCTACTTTACCTTTACCTTAAATGTTGCGCCCGTATTTATCACGCTGTTTTCAATGGCGGCGCTGTTTATGATTATGCCAATTGCGCTTGGCTTTAAAAAACGATATAATATTGTATAACATGAAAAAAGCATTTAATGTTTTATCGATAATACTTTTAATCTCAATCCTTGCGCTGTCGCTTTTTGCGTGCAAGGATAAGGATGACTTTGCCTTTGAGGAGCGAAAGATGGCGGCGGAGAACCTCGCGGACACGGCGCTTTCCCTCTACGACCCCGCCTGGAGGCTTAATTTGCCGGAAAGTGAAAGATCAAAGCTTGATAACGAAGGGCAATACATCAACTATTCGTCCTGGGCAAAGTTTTTTGTAAATTCATTAATCAACTCATCTGTCAATACGGATAAAATAGTAAGCATGAACGGCGTCGTATCTTCAGATGAGTTTAAATCATTGATTGAAAAAAGCGGCAATATCAATACGGCGCAAATAAAAGAGCTTTTTGAAAAATCAAATTTAACTTCAAAAGACATAAGTTCGCTTATTTATAAATACATCTATGACGCAATAAACGAAGGGGCGCATATCAGCGCAAGCGCCTATACCACCCTTTTAAACATGGCAATCGACAGGTCGCTGCCCGCCCAAAAGGCCGCCGAAATTTACAATGCATACGAGACGGCAAAAGACCTCTATGACAACTTCCTGCAGCTTGAAAAAGAAAAACAGGGCATACTAAACAGCATATCGGGCGTGGAAGTAGAAATTAAAGAGCTTATAGAGTTTATATTCGACGCGTCCAAAACGCTTGCGGCATCGCCCCAGGCGCTTGACCTTTCGGATGTGGACGAGAGCAGCGCAATAGATATATACAATTTCATTTCGGGAGCAATGAGCGGAGTAAGAGAGGTTAACCAAATGATAACTTCAAAAAAGGCTCAGCTTTCAAAGGCGCTTTTAAATATCAGAAACGTTGCGATAAACCTCCCTCTTCCCGAAAATTTCTATCAGAGCTTTATAAACATCATCGTTCCCGTAAGTGTAATGATAGACTTTATGCCGATAGGCTTTAAAGTGCTGGAGTTCGCCGAGGAGGCGATAAACGAAGATATAGTAAAAGCCTTTATCAAAACTTCAAAGGGCGACTACTGCTTTGAAAGCTATGGTATCGCTGTTTCGAAAATAGCCGACAACATACTTTCAAGATACAACAAAAGCGACCTGTCAAATGAGCTTAAGGGCATCGCCGATAGCGGAGATGAACTTAAACTTTCGGTATTTATCGCATTCATTGTTTCCTTTGCGGGCGAAAACGCAGAGGGAATAGACATGCGCCTTTTAAACGAATATCTTTCGCTTTCGTTAAACAAGCTCTTTGCCGTTAACAGCTACAACAAAAACAAAAGCGACAGCATAACCGTTACGGTGTTTAAAACAACCGTAGAGGAGCTTGCGGGCAAAACCTTTGACAGCTCAAAGCCGGGCTGGTTTGACTCCCTCATAAAAGAGGCGGATAATTTGATTAAGGAAAGGACCGAGAAGGCAAAAAACGAGATAAAAAAGGCGATAGACATCATTTTAAACAGGCTTTACTCAAACCGTGACGCCATAAAGAAACTGTCGGAGATGCAGTATTCAAAGGATTTGAAGCCTGAGCTCTCTAGCGCATATTCGGCCTCTAAAATAGAAGAGATGCTAATCCTTTTAGGAATGGAAAGGCAATAAAAAGTATAATATAGAAAGCTAAAAGTATAAATTGAAAGCTAAAATCGGAAAAGCAATATAAAAACGCCCGCCGGGCGGTTTTTCAATTTTAAAACGATACTTATTATAAGCATAATTTAAAGAGGGATTTTAAGCTTAAAAGAATGGTTTTTAAACATACGGTTTAAGTTTAAAGCGGCTTTTATGCAGTGATTAAGCCTAAAAAAAATGATTTTATAATAACTGCTTAATAAGTAGTTTAAAGGTATTTCAGCTTAAAATAACGAAAAAGCATTTAGCTTAAAAGAATGGAACGAATGGCTTAATTTTATAAAATGCATAATTAAATCAAAAAGAAAGGATTTTATAAAAGATTAATCTTAAAAATTGTTTTTATAAACGGTAAGCTTTAAAGAACGGATTTAAAATAACGGCTTTAGCTAAAATGAACGGTTTTTAATTGACGGTTTAAAAAAAGGATTAAGCTTAAAAACGCTTTTAGCTTAAGAGAATGGATTTATGAACGGCTAGCTTTAAAGAAAGTTTTCGATTAAAGAAAAGGTTTTATAAAGAGTAACTTAACGGTAAGCGAATATTTAAAATAACAGGCTCTATTAAAATGAACGGTTTTTAAATTAACGGCATAAAAGATTAAAATGATTAAGCTTAAAAAAGGCTTTTATATATTCAGTTTAAGTTTAAATGCTGATTGCTTTTGTGTTTTTGTTTTTTACATAACTTTGCAGAGGGCGCAGGCTATAACTGCCCCCATGAATGTTGAAAACAGGGCTATCGGTATCGTTGGCCCCATTTTTTTAGATTTGCACTGCGAGATGTAAACGGCGGCGACATAAAAAACCGTTTCGGTTGCCCCGCATATTACGGATGCGCACCTTGCCACATAACTGTCCGCCCCGTATGTTTCGATAATGTTTTCCAACAGCGCGATGGTTCCGCTGCCCGATAGCGGCGTTATTATCAAAAGCTCCGTCAGCTCCGCGGGTATTCCCAAAAAGCCGAGAGGCACCGCAAGGTATTTTGATATGACCGATGACAGCCCGCTTGCTTTAAATAGTGAAATGCAGATGAATATTGAGCATATATAGGGGAAAACATCTTTAACAAGAGACATTCCGCTTTTTGTGCCTTCGATAAAGCAGTCGTAAACTTTGGCGCGTTTTATTAGCGCGTAAACAAGAATAAGGCCTACGAAGGTCGGCAGAATGTACGCTGTCATTTTCTTGAAAACACCTTGCAGAGAATGATTGCGATAACGGTTGAGGAAAAGGTGGCAATCAATGTGGGCAGGAAAATATCGGCGGGCGTTGAGCTTCCGCCCTGAGCCCTTAAAGCGATTACGGTCGCGGGGATAAGCTGAATTGAGGATGAGGCGATAACCACAAGCAGTGACATATTGGCGCTTATCCTCTCGCCGCCTTTATCCATAAGCTTCATGGCGTTGATGCCCGCGGGAGTCGCGGCACCGCCCATGCCGAGCATATTTGACGCAAGATTAATCGATATGTATGTGTGCGCTTCGTCGCTCTCGCCTTTAAAAAGGCGTTTTGTTAAGGGCTTAAGCAGGCGTGAGAGCTTTTTGTCAAGCCCCGTCTGCTCCATCAGCTTAAGCACCGACATCCAAACGGAATATACGGCAAGAAGCTTAAGGCTAAGCTCGACCGCCTCTTGCGCGCCC
>JAAZIO010000195.1 GCA_012800805.1 Clostridiales bacterium
ACTCAACTATTCTCGGATATTTATAAGGAGCGGTTACCTTCTTTACATGGTCCTGGAGTTCCTTTTTGAGCTCTTCCGAGGGCGAGTATCCGGCGGCAAGAACTATCGTCGCCTTTACCACTTCGCCTCTTAAGGGGTCGGGCACGCCCGTGATAGCACACTCCAAAACAGCGGGGTGCTCCATAAGAGCGCTTTCGACCTCAAACGGCCCTATGCGGTATCCGCTTGACTTTATGATGTCGTCCTTTCTTCCCACAAACCAGAAGTTGCCGTCTTTGTCTTTGATGGCAAGGTCTCCCGTGTGATAGTATTTACCGCCTCTTGCTTCCTTGGTTCTGTAAGGTTCGCCTTTATAGTTATACACAAGGCCGCAGGTCGCGGTTTCGTTCAGTATCGCGATTTCGCCCTCTACGCCAGGGCCCAAAACATTCTCGTCGTCGTCGACAAGCTCTATTTGATAGATGGGGCTGGGAAGCCCAAGAGAGCCGATTACGGGTTCGGAAAAACCGAATGCCGCAAGAAGAACGGTGGATTCCGTCTGACCGTAGCCCTCGTAAATTTTAAGACCCGTCGCCTGATAGAACTGCTTAAAGACCTCGGGGTTAAGAGCCTCGCCCGCCGTGGTGCAGTGGGTAAGGGAAGAAAAGTCATATTTTGAAAGATCTTCTTTTATAAGGAAGCGATATATTGTTGGCGGAGCGCAGAATGTGGTTATTTTGTATTTTTCGATAAGCGGAAGAACATCCGTTGGCGTAAATCTTCCGTGATAGTCATAGGCAAATACAGCGCTTCCCGCCAACCATTGTCCGTAAATCTTGCCCCAGCTGGCTTTTGCCCATCCCGTCTCCGCCATAGTGAAGTGGAGACCGTCATCCACAACCTGCTGCCAGAATTTTGCCGTAATCATATGGCCGAGCGGATAGTAGAAGTTGTGCTCAACCATCTTGGGCATACCCGTGGTTCCCGATGTGAAGTAACAAAGCATTGTGCCGTTTGAGTCGGGTCTTGGATAATCCAAGGTTTCGGGCATATCCCTCCAGGCTTCCTCTATGGTGCGGAAGCCTTTTACGGGCTTTGTGAACAGGCACCCCTTTAAGTCCTTGCACTCGTCGAGGGAGTCTAAAATATGCTCAACGACATCGGACTCTGTTGTGCAAAACAGCATTTTTATCTCGCCCTGTTTAATGCGGTATATGATGTCTTTTCTTGTTAAAAGATGGGTTGCGGGAATGAGTGTAACGCCTATCTTGTGGCAGGCAACCGCGATAACCCAATACTCCCAGCGGCGGTTTAGCATGGTCATGATGTAATCACCGCTTTTAATACCGAGGCTGAGCATATAGTTTGCCGCCTTTGCCGAGAGCCTTTTCAGCTCAAGGAATGTTAATATCTTTTCGTTTCCGCTGTAGTCGCACCAGACCAGCGCGCGCTTATTGGGATCGTGTTCGGCGTAGTAGTCAACGACGTCGTAGCCGAAATTGAAGTTCTCGGGAATGTTCAGTTTCAGAGCTTTAAAATCTTCGTAATCCTTAAATTCAAGTTTGCTCAGGTATTTTGAAAGCAGATTCATCTCATCACCGTAAAAATAAAGATTAGAAACATCATACCACAAAACTTCACGTTTGCATACTAATTATTTAAAATTATTGAATTATATAAAAAGCTGTGATATAATCAAGGGCAGTAAAGAAGAGGTGTTATTATGCTTGGCGATAAAAATTCAAAGATACTTGACGTTATCATAGATTTTTGCGGCAGCGGCGAGGAGTTTAAAATCCTTGACGCGGAAGACATCTTGTCAAAGCTTCCCGCGGAGCTTGCGATGGATAAAGACACGCTCGCAGCAGCCATCAAAGAGCTTAA
>JAAZIO010000196.1 GCA_012800805.1 Clostridiales bacterium
TAAAATAAATGCGAACTTAAAAAAAGGAGACTGATAATATGAGTGAAGCAAAAGCCATGGTAACGCTTAAATGCACAGTATGCGGTAAAGTTTTTGAAGCGCCGGATCCCTCATCCGCGGTATGCCCCGTATGCAAAGCTACGGCGGACAAGCTTGAAATCGTCAAAGAAGCAAAACCCATGAATAAATACGCGGGAACAAAAACAGAAAAAAACCTTTGGGAAGCCTTTGCCGGTGAGTCACAGGCAAGAAACAAATACACATATTTTGCCTCCGCGGCAAAGAAAGAAGGCTTTGAGCAAATCGCCGCTTTCTTCCTTAAAACCGCAGACAACGAAAAAGAGCATGCTAAAATCTGGTTCAAAGAGCTTAACGGCATAGGCAGCACCGCCGACAACCTCCAGTCGGGTATCGACGGCGAGCATTATGAATGGACCGATATGTATGAGAACTTTGCCAAAACCGCTGAAGAAGAAGGTTTCCCCGAGCTTGCCAAGAAATTCAGGCTTGTAGGCGCAATCGAAAAGCACCACGAGGAAAGATATCGCGCTCTGCTTAAGAATGTCGAGCTTGCCGAAGTCTTCTCAAAAGGCGAGGAGAAGGTTTGGGAGTGCCGCAACTGCGGACACATCCACATCGGAAAAGCCGCTCCCGAAGTCTGCCCCACCTGCAATCATCCGAAGGCTTACTTTGAAATCAACATCGAAAACTATTAATAAAAATACCAACCGCGCAAATGCGCGGTTTTTTAATTTAGCCAAGATTAAATTAATTTGTCTGTTGAATTAAAAAGGCATTGGAAAAAGCATTGCTATAAAATTCCTTACATGCCATTTATTAAATAATTTTGGGTAGCTGTGGTTATAACCTTTCAAAGCAAATCCGATTATAAAAAAAGGCTTGCCCGGCAAGCCTTTTTTATTGGAAGGAAAGGTTGACATAAGCTAAATAGGGCAATATAATTTTCATTGTCACTGCCGTTTGTAGGGGCGGGACAAAAGGAGAACATTATGGATTTGATTTTAAAAGACGGATCGAAAATCACGGTTGAAGACGGCATAAGGGCCATCGACGCCGTAAAGAGAATCGGCGGCGAGCTTTACAAAAAAGCTCTCGTCATTAAAGCCAACGATAAGTTTGTATCGTTTAACGATACCTTAAGCGGCGACACAAAAATTGAGGTATTCACCTTTGAGGACGAAACAGGCCGCGACGCTTATCGTCACACCACATCGCATATACTGGCGCACGCCGTAAAAAATATTTTTCCCACAGCGCTTCTCGCAATAGGACCTGCCATAAGCAACGGTTTTTACTATGATTTCGAGTTCAAGACGCCCATTACCAGCGAAGACCTTGAGAGAATCGAAACCGAGATGTCGCACATCATAAAGGCTGACCTCCCCATAGAGCGCATTACCATGAGCCGCGATGAAGCCGAAAAACTCATCAAGCGCATGAAACAGACATATAAGCTTGAGCTTTTAAGCGATATTCCCGAGGGCGAGGAGATTTCTTTTTATAAGCAAGGCGATTTTATAGATTTATGCTCGGGCCCGCACCTTTCCTCTACGGGTAAAGTTAAGGCTTTCAAGCTTACTTCGCTTACGGGAGCTTACTGGCGCGGCAACGAAAAGAACAAAATGCTTTCGCGCATTTACGGCACATCGTTTGACAAAAAAGAAGCTCTCGAGCAATACCTTAAAGAGGTTGAGGAAGCAAAGCAGCGTGACCACAACAAGCTCGGAAGAGAGCTTGGCATATTCATGACCGACGAAAACATCGGCCAGGGGCTTCCGCTTCTCATGCCTAAGGGCGCAAGGATTATACAGACGCTTCAGCGTTTTGTGGAGGACGAGGAAGAAAGAAGAGGCTATGTGCTCACAAAAACTCCCTCGATGAGCAAAAACAACCTCTTTAAAACTAGCGGCCACTGGGACCACTATCAAGACAAAATGTTTGTAATAGGCGATGAGGATAAAGACGACGAGATACTTGCGCTTCGTCCCATGACCTGTCCGTTCCAGTTCACCATATATAAAAACGGCCTAAAGAGCTATCGTGACCTGCCCATAAGATACGCCGAAACCGCGTCCCTTTTCAGAAAGGAGGCCTCGGGCGAAATGCACGGGCTTATAAGAATCAGACAGTTCACGCTCTCCGACGGCCATATCGTTTGCACCAAGTCGCAGCTTAAAGACGAGTTTGCGGGCGCTGTCGACCTTATCAAGTATA
>JAAZIO010000197.1 GCA_012800805.1 Clostridiales bacterium
ATGAATTTCAAAGCAGGGTTGTTTACGGCAACTTTTCCGCTTAGGGTAAAATAGCGCCCTTTGCCGTAGAATGTTACGCTGACATCCGTCCCTTTCTCGGCTTTTCTAAGCTTTAGCGAAACCTCTTCCGCCGCCTCTTCCGAGCGCTCAAGTTTATAAACTTTTAAAAATTTTTCTTCCTTTTCCCTGAGAGCGTCCTGAAGCCCTTTGAGAGCGTCAAAGGGAGCAAACTGAGCCGCTCTGCTTGCGCGTCCGTTATTCGCCATTGTGCCCTCCTATCAGTTTGTTTCTTATGATTGCCGTCGCCCCTTCCTCAAGGTCGATGCCTCTTAAGAGCGCGTTTTTGCCGTATTTGTCTTTAATGTTAAGCACTGCCTCTTCGGCTCGCTTTTCTTTTTGAACGGCGTCGAAATCGGTAAAGAGGTCATAACCTTCGCACCCCTCAGCGACAACATCAAAACTAACGCCAAGTCTTCTTATAGGGGTGTGTTTATCGGTAGTCTTTTCAAAAAGGTCTAAAACATACCTTGAGATAATTGAATATACGCTTGTCGTCTCAGTCATTTTTGTGGAGCCGCCGCTGTATGGCAGAGCGTCCTTTGAGTATCCCACAAAAATGCTAACCCTGTTTGCAACAACCTTTCTTCTAAGCATTTCCTGACATCCGTTTAATGCCATCTCAAGCATAACGATTTTTGCCTTTTCATAAGGGTAATCCTCAAACAGCACCTGCGAAAAGGATACCGATTTGCTTTTGCTTTTATATGACTTTATATCCTTTATCGTGCAGGATTCCCTCCCCCATGCGTGGTCAATCAAAAGCTCGGCGTTTATGCCGAATGTTTTATAAAGCAACTCTTCGGGAGCGTTAGCCACCCCGCGCATATCGTATATGCCAAACCTGGACAGCCTTTTTGCTATCCCGCCTTTTATCTGCCAAAAATCCGTAATCGGCCTGTGGTCCCAAAGCTGCTCGCGGTAAAGTTCTTCCGTTAAATAACCTATATGGTCTTTTGACTTTTTGGCGGTTATGTCAAGCGCGACTTTTGCCAGATATAAATTTGTCCCTATGCCTGCAGATGCGGGTATCATCTTTTCGCTGGCGATATCGTTTAAAAGTTTTTTCGCAAACTGCTTTGGCTCATAGCCGTAAAGCTTAAGATAGTCGGTTGCGTCAATAAAAGATTCGTCTATGGAGTATACATGGATATCCGATTTATCTATATATCTAAGATAAATTTCATAGATGTCCGCGGCGTATTCAATATATTTTTTCATGCGGGGCTTTGCCGCAATATATTTTATGTTGCCGGGGATTTCAAAAAGCCTGCAGCGGTTTTTGACGCCAAGCGATTTCATTTTGGGAGTTACGGCAAGGCAAAGCGCGCCCTTACCTCTCGAATCGTCCGCGACAACCAGATTGGTTTCAAAGGGGTTTAGCCCCCTTTCCGCGCACTCAACGGAGGCAAAAAAGCTTTTCATGTCTATGCAAAAATATGTCCTCTGCTTTTCCGCCATACAGCACCAAAATTATTGATTCGTTTTAGTAAATTTTTTGCCAGCTTTATCTAACGTCTTTTATTACTTTTTTAACCACGCCTTGTATGTCAGCCTTTTCAAAATATAAATCTTGCATGCTGTCGTTTTCGGGATGCAGGCGTATCATTTTTTTCTGTTTGTCGATAAAGTATCGCTTGAGCGTCGCGCTGTCGCCTACCAAGGCAACCACTATCTGCCCCTCTTGCGCCGTGTTTTGTTTTCTTGCGATAACATAGTCGCCGTCTTCTATGCCCGCGTTTATCATGCTGTCGCCTTTGGCTTTTAAGGCAAAGTGTTCCCCCGAGCCGAGAAAGGATGCGGATATTGTAAGATACGATTCCACATTTTCCTCGGCAAATATCGGATTGCCGCAGGCGACGGTGCCGACAACGGGAACCCTTACAAGAGATGTGTCGGATTTTGATATTTTGTCCGTTTTTATTTTTCTGTAGCCATGGGATAGGTCGATTAGACCCTTTTGGCTCATTTCCTTTAAGTATCTGCTTACGTTGCTTTTGTCAATCCCCACCTTTTGTGCAATTTCAATCAGCGTCGGGGTATAGTTGTTTTTAAAATAGTAATCGTCGATAAAATCTATTATCGACTGCATTGTCTCTTCGCTTTTATATCTCATATCGCACCTAAACGCAACTTTTGTTGCGTTATGATTATAACATATTATAGTATATTGTCAATAA
>JAAZIO010000198.1 GCA_012800805.1 Clostridiales bacterium
GTGTTCTTTGGCCTTTTGAACCTTGCCCAGGCCGCAATGAAGGGAATAACTATTTGGACTACGGGGCTTGAACTGTTTATACTGTCTTTTTACTACTTCAGCCTCTACGGGATGATAATAAATATCTCTCTTGCCGCTTTCAATCTCTTGCCGATTTATCCTTTGGACGGCTTCAGAGTGCTTGAAGCGCTTTTTCCAAACAGCAAATATTGCGCTTTTATGAGAAGGCGCGGCATGCTGATACTTTTGATTTTGGTTGCGGTGTCGTTTATACTCGGAAGATACATCTGGTTCCTTGATTTTATAGGAATGTATCTTAACTGGGTAAGAAACAAGGTCCTTGGTTTGCTAATTAGAATGTGGGGAGCTTAATGAGCGAGGAAATTAAAACAGCTTTAAAGGAAGAGACGATAAAACCCGTTTACGACGAGCAGGACGGGGAAGAAATCGTTTTGTCAAAGCCTAAAGTCGTATATCGCTTAAGAGACTTTGAGGGTCCCTTGGACCTTTTGCTGGCTCTTGTTAAAGCCGCGAAAATTCCGATTGAGGATATCTTTGTATCGGATGTCACAAAGCAGTACATAGACATTATCAAAAACACGCCCAAAGAGGAGTTTGACTTTGAATACGCGGGCGAGTTTATTATAATGGCGGCAGAGCTTGTGTATATCAAATCACTTCGCACGCTGCCTCCTCCGCCTCAGTCCGAAGAAGAGGACGATGTTGAAACAAGAAAGCAAGAACTCATCTTAAAGATGAAGGAATACGCTCTCTTAAAAGAGCAGGCAGAAAAGCTGAAGGAGCTTGAAACGCTTAACCGTTTCTACAGAATGCCCGAGTTCACGGAAAAGGATTATAGGGTATCGCTTAAAAATCTCTCATTAAACAAGCTTGTTGAAGCCTTCGCTAGAGTTATCGCAAACTATGACAGCGTCAAAAAGAGCGAAGTCCCAAAGACGATTGTAAGAGAAAAGTTTTCAGTTCACGAGCAGATGAATAATATTCGCTTAAGACTTAAGCTTGAAAAGCAGTGCACTTTCACGGCTTTAATTGAGGCCGATTACGACAAAGCGGATATTATAACAACTTTTCTTGCCGTGCTTGAGCTGATAAAGTTCCAAAAGCTTAGAGCCGAGCAGGAGGAGAATTTCGGCGAAATCATGCTGTATTCCATAGAGGACGACGACGATTCGCCGATAATTTTTGAGGAGGGTGACAATGCAGGATATTAAATCGATAATAGAGGCGGTCATCTTTGCCTCGGGCGAACCCGTCGAAAAAAGAGAGTTTTTAAACCGCTTTCAGGGCCTCAGCGAAGAGGAGTTGGACTTGGCCGTATTGGAGCTTAAGGAAAAATACGACAGGCTTGACAGCGGAATAGTTCTTCTTGACTTCAACGGCAAATTGCAGTTTTCAACAAACCCCAAAATAGGCGAAACGGTTGCCGAGTTCTTAACGCCCCTTAAGGAAAAATCGCTTACCAAAACTTTGCTTGAAGTTCTTGCGACAATCGCTTACAAACAGCCCGTCACAAGGCTTGAAATAGACGAACTTAGGGGAGTAAACTCTGATTACGCCATTGCTGCTCTCACAAAAGCGGGGCTTATAACAATAGTGGGAAGAAAAGACACAGTTGGCAGGCCGCTTCTTTACGGAACCACCGACGAGTTTTTGAAGAAGTTCCAGCTCTCCTCTATAAAGGATTTACCCGATATTAGCGAAGTTGTTGAGCAGATTGAGCTTATATATTCTCAAAAGAGTTCCGACACTCTCTATCACAACAGAAGCCTTCTTAACGACCTGGAACTTTCCGAAAAAGGCGGAGAAAAAAGTATTGTAAACGCGCTTAAGTCTATGGATACCGAGCTTGAGCAGCTTGTGGCGGCAGATGTCTATGAGGAGGAAACAGAGGACGAGGACTTCCCGGAGTTTTTAAGAGGCGAAAACTATAAAGTTTACGAATGATACATAAAATAAACCGCTCAATGCGGTTTTTTTATACTTACCGCAAATAGCCGTGAAATTAAAATATTTAAAGTCCATTAGCAAGTAAAATACAATAATCTAGGATTTACTCGTGAAATTAAAACATAAAGACCACACCTAAAACGCAAAATAAAAATTCTTTTAAAAAGTTTTTTATTGCCAAAAAATTTATCTTCATTCGGAAAATTTATTTTGTTATAACAAAATTACCTAACGATATTAACAGTTAAAACGCAGTTAAATGGTTTATATACTTAACTCATCTTTTTTATTAAAACTTTATTTTAAATCTTTGCAACTGAAATTTTGGCATAATTTAGCTTAATTAATACAAACTACTAGTATGATTACCACCATTATTCAGCTTGCGATGCTTATTGTTATCGCACTATTAACCATGGAAATAAAAGTCAGCGCGGCGGGATATGTGAAAACCGAAAGCAGCAGGCTTTCGGTTGCGATTCGTCTTTTCGGTTTAAGAATTTTAAGAGCCGACCTTTTGCTTATGCCTAAGTTCAGTCTGCTTGTCAACGGCAATGAGCTAAAGAGCAAAAACCACGTTAAAAGAAAATCCAGAAGAAAGATTTCACTTCCCCGCCTTATGAAAGCCATTGACTTAAAGGATTTCGTTTTTGCGGCACTGCTCGGAATGAGCACGCCGTTTAAAACGGCCATGTCGGTTCCGCTTGTCGAGGGGGCGGCGCATATGGTTGGAAACCTCAGCGAGAAAAAAAGCATAACGGTTTATCCCAGTTTTAAAAGGGACGAATCAAACTTTGCGGGCAGGGTGGAGATAGAAACTTCCATTTTCAGAGTAGCGTCCGCTTTGGTATAAAGCGCTCTACATAATCAAAGAGAGGTTTTTTATGGACAATATAGAGTCAATAATGGAGTCTACCCTTTCAAGAATCAAGGAAATAGTTGAAACGGACAACATTATAGGCAGGCCGATTGAAAACGGCGACGGTTCAAGAATCATCCCCATATCAAAAGTAACATTCGGTTTTGTAACGGGTGGCGGAGAATATTCGGCCACTCCCGTAAAAGTAGATAAGCCCTATGCTGGCGGCTCAGGCGGCGGCGTATCCATTGCGCCTATCGGTTTTTTGGTCTGCGGTAAAGAAAGCAAATTCATTCCCGCAAGCGGCGAGCCTACGGAGGAGAAAAAATGGACGCAAATCGCAAAAAATCTTTTGGAAAGCTTAAAAAAATAGCAATAGGAGGTATAATCTTATGCTTTCTGTTCTCTTTTATATTATTAAAACTCTCATCGGATTTATCAGCTAACGAAGGCGTTGCTTTAGCCTACTCGTCGGGAGCCGTCGTAATCGAGCAAACAACCAGACGCGTTTTGTACGAGGAGGGAAAAGACATAAAGCTTTATCCTGCGTCCACCACCAAAATTTTAACGGCGCTGGTTGTGTTGAACAATATTGACAGCTCCGAAACAGTCAAAATTCCAAAAGAGGCTGTAGGTATAGAGGGCAGTTCCATATATTTAAGAGAGGGCGAAGAACTGACGGTTAAAGAGCTTCTGCTTGGGCTCATGCTGAGAAGCGGCAACGACGCCGCAACGGCGCTCGCTCTAAAGGTTTCGGGCAGTATCGAGGAGTTTGCTAAGCTTATGAACGAAACCGCAAAAGAATGCGGGGCGGTAAATTCAAACTTTGTCAACCCTCACGGACTGCATGATGACAACCATTACACCACGGCATACGACTTAGCCCTGATTTCCGCAAAGGCTATGGAAAACGAAGAGTTTAAAGAGATTGCCGCCACCAAGAACGCCGTGCTACCTGGCGTTGAAGAGAAACGCTATATACAAAACAAGAACAAGATACTTTGGTGCTATGAGGGAGGAAACGGGATAAAGACGGGCTTTACGAAAAAATCAGGCCGCTGCCTTGTTGCATCGGCGCTTAGAGACGGAATGCAGGTGATAAGCGTTGTATTAAACCACCCGTCAATGTGGGAAGACAGCGAGCGGTATATGGACTACGCTTTCAGCAACTACGAGATGAAACCGCTTGTTGAATATGCCTACGACTACGCGACCGTAGTCAAAGGCAAAGAGGACAAGGTTAAAATAGGTATTAAAAACTCGCCTTTGTATCCCGTCAGAGAGGACGGCAAAGATAACTTTCGGGTTGTTACCGAGCCGTTCAATATGAAAGCCCCCGTAAAAGAAGGACAGCTTGCGGGCAGGGTTTATGTATATCAAGGTAATCGCTTGCTTTTTGAAGGAAATTTATATACACTTAATGCAGTTGACAAAAAGAGTATATTTGATTTTTTCAAGAGATAACTAATGACTAGATTAAACAAATTTCTGGCCAACTGCGGCGTGGCCTCAAGACGCGGAGCGGACAAGTTAATTGAGGAGGGCAGAGTTTCCGTCAACGGTAAAATCGTGACGGAACTTGGCATTTCTGTGGACGAAGAAACCGACCGCGTTTTGGTTGACGGCAGAAAAGTTAAGCCCGTTGAAAAGATGACTTATATCATGTTCCATAAACCAAAGGGCTGCGTCACCACCGCAAGCGACGAAAAGGGCAGAAAAACCATTTTCGACTACCTGGACCTCAAAGTCAAGCTCCACCCCGTCGGCAGGCTGGACTACAACAGCGAAGGGCTTCTGCTTTTGACAAACGACGGCGATTTGACTTACAAGCTTACGCATCCATCAAGCGAGATTCCAAAAATTTATATGGTTAAAATCGAGGGCGAAATCCAAGAGAGCGACCTTGCGATATTAAGA
>JAAZIO010000199.1 GCA_012800805.1 Clostridiales bacterium
CGACGCCGACCTTATGATGAATATACCCAAAGGGCTTACGAGCGCCTCGGGCATAGACGCCCTCACCCACGCGCTTGAGGCCTATGTATCAATGCTCGCCACCGACTACACAAACGGCATTGCGCTTCAGGCGATAAAGCTGATATTTGACTATCTGCCGAGAGCATACAAGTTCGGAGCGGAAGACGCGGAAGCAAGAGAGAAAATGGCAAACGCTTCGTGCATGGCGGGTATGGCATTTGCCAACGCTTTCCTTGGCGTGTGCCATTCGATGGCGCACAAGCTGGGCTCTTATCACCATATCGCGCACGGCGTGGCAAACGCGCTCATGATACCTCAGGTCATTCGCTTCAATGCCGCGAACACTCCCGCAAAAATGGGCACTTTCCCGCAGTACCAATATCCCCAAGCCGCCAAACGCTACGCTGAAATTGCGGACTTTATCGGGCTTGGCGGTAAAACAGAAGAGGAAAAGGTCGAAAGACTCATTAAAAAAATTGAAGAGCTTAAGGCCGAAATCGGCTTGCCCAAGACAATTAAGGATGCGGGAGTCGATGAAAAAATCTTCCTCGAGAAACTCGACAAAATGGTCGAGGACGCCTTTGACGACCAGTGCACCGGCGCAAATCCCCGCTATCCGTTAATGAGCGAAATGAAAAATATGTATCTTAACGCATATTACGGAAAATAAGGATATCAAGGAGGGATTAAATGAACGCGGATAATATCATAGCGGTTCGTCCCGGCAAGAAAATCTACCGGGAAGGCGATGCTCTCATCAAGATGTTTGACCCAACCATCTTTCCTAAGTCCGACATCTTGAATGAGGCACTAAATCACGCGAGAGTCGAAGAAACGGGGCTGAAAATACCAAAGATTCGCAGCGTCGATATAAGCGGCGACAACTACATCATTGAGATGGATTACATCGAGGGAAAAACCCTCCAGCAGTTGATGGATGAGGACACCGCAAATTATAAAAAGTATGTAGACCGCATGATTGACCTTCAGCTTAAAATGCACTCTATGCAGTGCCCCTTGCTCAACAAGCTGAAAGACAAGATGACTCGAAAGATTTCGCAAACGGGACTTTCCGCAACTACGAGATATGAACTGCAAACCCGTCTTGAGAGCATGCCAAAGCACACCAAGCTCTGCCACGGCGATTTTAACCCTACCAACATAATCTGCGCAAAGGACGGGGATTATATAGTAGACTGGTCCCACGCCACACAAGGCAACGCAAGCGCCGATGTCGCAAGGACATATCTGCTTTTCAGCCTTGAGGGCAAAAACGAAATAGCAAACTACTACCTCAATACTTTCTGTTTAAAGAGCGATACTCCAAAGCAGTATGTCCAAAAATGGCTGCCTATTGTCGCGGCGTCGCAATCGGTGAAAGGAAACCCCGATGAGAGAAGTTTCCTCCTCCGCTGGGTAGATATAGCCGAGTATCAATAAAGCAATAAAAGGCTTAACTTAATTTAAAACGGGAAAGCGAAAGCTTTCCCGTTTTTATTGTTTTCTGATGTGTGAAGAATTTTCCGTTTATCGTCTTATGACGGCATTTTTCATGACAAAATAATTAATTTAGACATCATGCACCATTTTTAGACAAATCAAGCCAAAATAGTGAATATATCGCCGTTGCCTATATGTTTATAGATATTTATTATTATAGTAGCAACACAAGGAGGACGCAGCAATGAACCAATCAAGCGACCAAACAAACCAGTATCAACCTTCTCCCTCTCATTCCGTAACAGCGCAGGAATTTGCGCATGAAATTTTACTAGCATTAAAAGAATTTTTCTTCGGATCGTTCAGTCTTAAGTCAAACGCGGTAAAGGCCTCGTTTGCAAACGGCGACACTTTCTTGATTAAGGTTGATAAGCTTTAATTTATTAAGTTTTACCAAAGACCTTAAAGCACTAAGGATTTAAATTAAAAACCGCAGCGGCCGCTGCGGATTTTTATTACTTATTTTCTAGGTTCTTTTTTCGATAATCTTTTGAAGTCTTAAGTCTACCCTGTTCTTGTCGTCAATTTTGATTACCTTAACTAGAACGATGTCGCCGATGTTGACTACGTCAGTTACTTTCTCCACACGGTTTTTGGACAGCTTTGAGATGTGAATCATGCCGTCCTTTCCGGGGGCGATGCTGACCGTAGCGCCAAACTGGCCTTTCTCGTTTTCCATAATCTTAACGATTTTACCCTCATATTCATCGCCAACTTCAAACTCTTTGACGATGTTTTCAATTATGGTGCGAGCGGCCTGGATGCGCGCCATCTCGGTGTGTGCGATGAAAATCATGCCTTCGTCGGTGATGTCAATCTTTACGCCGGTATCGTCGATAATCTTGTTGATGGTCTTGCCGCCCGTTCCGATAACATCGCGAATCTTATCGGGGTCAATCTGGAAAGATACAATTTTGGGAGCGTAGACGCTAAGCTGAGGACGGGGTTCGGAAATGACCTCAAGCATTTTGCCGAGGATGTGGAGCCTGCCCTGTCTTGCCTGCTCAAGTGCGATTTTTAAAATAGACTCGTCTATGCCCTTGATTTTGATATCCATCTGGATTGCGGTAATGCCGTCTTTAGTGCCCGCGACTTTAAAGTCCATATCGCCGAGGAAGTCCTCAAGGCCCTGGATGTCGCTGAGAACCGCAAACTTGTTTTCCGCTTCGCTCTTGATAAGACCCATAGCTATACCGGCTACAGGAGCTTTGATGGGAACGCCCGCATCCATAAGCGAAAGCGTGGAGCCGCATACGCTGGCCTGTGAGGTTGAACCGTTTGACGAAAGAATATCGGAAACGGTTCTTATGGCATAGGGGAACTCAGCCTCAGAGGGAAGAACGGGCTCAAGCGCGCGCTCGGCGAGAGCGCCGTGGCCTATCTCTCTTCTGTTGGGCGAGCGCAGAGGCTTAGCCTCACCCGTTGCATAGCCGGGCATATTGTATTGATGCATATAACGCTTGTAGTAGTCCTCATCGAGTCCCTCAAGCTTTTGAACTTCGCTGATTGTTCCGAGCGTGCAGGTGGTAAGCGCCTGAGTTTGACCGCGGGTGAATACGGCGCTTCCGTGAACTCTAGGAAGAATGCCGACTTCGCACCATATATCGCGGATTTCATGCGTCTTTCTGCCGTCGGGACGGATGCCGTCGTTAAGGATTTTCTTGCGGACTTTCTCTTTCTTTAAGTTGTAGAGAACATCAAGAATGAATTTGTCCTTCTTTTCAATATCTGACCAGCTTTCGGCAAAGTAAGCAAGAACTTCCTCGTTAAGCGCCTCTTCCCTGTTTTCTCTCTCGCTTCTGTCAAAAGACTCAAGGACATAGTCCATCTTGGCGTCTGCGTATTCGCGGACGGTCTTGTCGATTTCCTCGGGAATGACCTCAAGGACGGGGGTAATCTTTTCCTTGCCGATGGCTTTTTGAACATCTTCGATGAAAGCCACAATCTTTTTGATTTCCTCGTGCGCAAACATGATTGCGCCGAGCATTTCCTCTTCGGTTACCATCTGGGCGCCCGCCTCAACCATCATGATTGCGTCTTTGGTGCCCGAAACATAGAGCGACAGTCTGCTTCTTTCACGCTGAGCGGAGTCGGGGTTGATGACATACTCACCGTCGACAAGGCCGACAGCCACCGAACCCGTGGGACCGTAGAAAGGAATGTCGGAAATCGAGAGCGCTACGGATGAACCAATCATTGCGTATACTTCAGGGGGAATGTTAGTGTCAACCGAAAGGACGGTTGCGACTATCGATACATCGTTGTAAAATCCTTTTGGGAACAGTGGACGCAGCGGGCGGTCAATCAGACGCGAGGTAATGATTGCCTTATCCGAAGGCCTTCCTTCCCTTTTTTTATAGCCGCCGGGGATTTTGCCGATGGCATACATTTTTTCTTCAAAGTCAACCGACAGCGGGAAATAGTCCATTCCCTCTCTCGGCTTGTCCGCCATCGTCGCGTTAACGAGGACGACGGTATCTCCGCAGCGGATGATGCAAGAACCGTTTGCCTGTGAGCAATAAGCTCCGGTTTCGACGACAAGTTCCCTTCCGCCTACCGTTGTTTTGAATAACTTTTTTTCCATAAATTCTCCTTTATTCTGTCATTCACATCATGACTTTATTAACTTTGCAATCAAAAAAAAGGGGCATAGCCCCCAAATTTATCTTTTAAGACCAAGCTTTGTAAGAAGCGCTCTGTATCTTTCGATATCTGTTCCCTTAAGATAATCAAGCATCTTTCTTCTCTGACCGACCATCATAAGCAAGCCGCGTCTTGAGTGATAGTCATGCTTATGAACCTTGAGGTGCTCCGTAAGCTCGGAAATGCGAGCGGAAAGAAGAGCGATTTGAACTTCGGGCGAGCCTGTGTCGTTTTCGGCTCTTCTGAACTGCTCGATGATTTGCTGTTTTTTTACCTTATCCATTGTTTTTACCTCCTGCTGTGGATAATTAATTCACTACATTCAAAGTAAAACCTCGGAGACTGGTAAAACCTTGAATGAGTACCCCTATATATTATCACACCAATTTGCAAAAGTAAACAGTTTGAGCGGGCAAAAAAACTCGTTATCCATTATTTTCCATGCCCTTTTTGCGCCTTGAAATCATAGTTATTTCCTCTTTGATTTCTTTAGACACTCTAAATGAATCCCTTGCTTTTTGAGCGGTTTTTGACAGCACGCTCTGAGGCAATTGTGCGCTTTTTAAAAACTCTATTGACTTTTTTGGTTGCTTTCCAAGACACTCGGCGTAAAACCAGGCAAGCGCCATATCAATATAATATTCGCCGCACTTAACTTTCTTTGTAAGTTCAAGGGATTTATCTATAAAGCGCTCGTTTATGAAAAATTTCATAAGCATTACTATCGCCGCACGAGCGTGATAAGTCTTATCGCTTTCGATATATTTTTCTATAAACTCAAAAAGCTTATCTTCATCGGTTTGCTTTATTTTAAAGTCTCCTACGCAAACATCGCAGCTTGCCCAGTTGTCGATTGAATTTAAAAAATTTTCAATTCTTGACAGTTTTAAATCAAAATCTTTTGTGTGAGCCGAAACCAATCCGTAAATAAGGTTTATCTCATACGAATCCGTGGGGTTTGCGATGGATAAAAAGCCGCTTGGGTCTCCTTTTTCAATATCTTTTGCGATACTTCTTATAATCGGGTTTGTAAGCCCAAGAACTTTAAGGTTTGTCTTAATCAGCTTTTCGCTGAACTTTTTGATTTTTTCATTGGATAAAGTAATTAAATATTCATTAAACAGGGCGTATTTTTCACCCGTCCACTCGCCTTTTAAATCCATAATCTCAACTTTTTCTCTCTCCCTTTTAAATTTCTGCCCAAGTTTCTGACAGGTTAAATACTTTAATTTCCGATAGTCTAGTAATTATATTAGGTTTCTAAAAGATAAGCATTAATTTTTTTAGCAATGACCTACCTGTTTAAACGCTTTAACTTACCAAGAATAATTATGACCCACCTGTATAAACAACTTATGACTTACCTGTTTGAATAACTTCAACTTAGCTATTAAACAATTACTTACCAATTGAATAACTTATTACTTGTTATTAGAACATTTTTATTACTTACCCGTTTGTATAAATATAACTTACCTTTATTTTTATCTTATACATGCATATAACTATATCTTAAAGTAAATCGTAATAATTTCATGATTTAATTGAATTAAAAAATTTCAACTAAATGGTTTTAAAAGCTATTTATCATAATCCCAAAACTCTTTTGTTTTTTTGATGATTTCATCAAATCTGTTGATGTATTCCCCGGGCTCTTTCACATGCGCCTGTCTTTCTATAAGGTTTTCGTCATTTGTAAACTTTTTTGAAATGGCGTTTGCGCCGGCGGCAAGAATTGATGTGTTTTCTTCCATAATGTCGATGTTATATTTGCAAATTTTGTCGGGCTTTGAGTAACCCACATTCTCAAGGTTGCCCGCAGTGTATTTTTGGCGATACATATAATACGGCACATATCCTGCGCTCTTAAGCTTATAAACCGCATAGCTTGTCATCTTTTTAGCTTCTTCGGCGTCCTCGTGCTCGTAGCCCTCCACTTTTAGCTTGGAGCCTTTTTTCAAATAGAGCGTATGTATTGAAATGTTTTCGGGGTTTAGCTCCACCGCCTTATCTACGCTGAATTTAAAGTCGTCAAAACCCTCGCCGGGAAGCATGGCGATTAAATCCATGTTAACAATAAAATGCTTTCTGCAAAGGTTATATGCTTTTATTATATCCTCGATTGAATGGCCACGTCCTATCGCCTTTAAAGTTCTCTCGTTAAAGCTTTGGGGATTGACCGAAACCCTTGTGACGCCATAGCGCTTCATTATTTTAACTTTTTTAATGTCTATTGTGTCGGGACGGCCCGCCTCCACGGTGAATTCTTTTTGACCGAACTTGCATTTTTTAATAAGCTTTTTAAACAACTCGTGGGGAATGGATGTAGGCGTTCCTCCTCCGATATATACAGCCTCGACTTTAAACTTTTTCTTTTTTACAATCTTTTTTAACAGTTCGATTTCCAAAATCAACTTATCA
>JAAZIO010000200.1 GCA_012800805.1 Clostridiales bacterium
ACTCGGCGTCATACCATCCGTATGCTTTCAACACTTTATCAATCAGGTTATCGGAATCAAACTTAAAGGAAACGCCCGATTTTGTTTTGATTTCAATAGACCATAATCCGCTTGAATAGTCAATCTTTACATAATCCACAAACTGGCAAAAAGCTCTCTCAAAAATTCCCACCATCTCAAAGGCGGCGACAATGTTTTGGGTGAACGCAATGTATGGCTCCTCAGCTTTTGGAGATAATACAGCCCCCTCTTTTACTTCGTCCGCGCTTATTGTATAACTTACGCCTGAAAATCCGCCGTATGAAGACTCAAGATTGTCAAGCCTTTCTTTTGAAACTTTTTCCACCACAAACATTTCACGGTCAAGTAGGGCAAAGTTTCCGTCGTCAAGTTCGATTTTTATAATCGGATTTCTTTTTGCGACAAAAATTATGACATCATGAGGAAACCTGCGTTCAATGTTTGTTACCTTAAGATACGGATAAGCCGATTGTATAGCCGCCGCGGCGTTTTTTTCCTTTATAAACAAAATGTTTTGGTTTCTTTTCAACCCCGAGGCCGCTACTATATCTTCCTTTAAATCTATATCGATTCCCTCGCCAAAGCTTACGTCGATATCTCTTACCAAAAAAACGGTCGCGCCCAGGATTACGATCAAGGCGGCGACCGCAAGAGAAATTATCGGTATTAAAAGTTTTGTATCGATTCTTTTTTTCATAAGTGCCGTTTTTGTCTTTGGTCAAGTTACGGAATGATTATGGTTCTTGTTATCTTTGCTCCCAGCGCCGAGAACATTTTTTCTATGTTTTCGTAGCCCCTATCGATAACCCTTACGTTTGAAAGCGTCGATTTTCCCGCGGCCGCCATAGCAGCAATTAGCAATCCGGCGCCGCCCCTTAAGTCGTGCGCCATCATGTCTCCGCCCACAAGAAAGCCTTTTCCCGTAATTTTTGCCATATTTCCGTATATCGATATCTTAGCGCCTAGCTTTTCAAGCTCGTATAAATGCGCGTATCGGTTTTCAAACACATTTTCGATAACCGTGGTCTCTCCGTCGCTGCAGGCGGCAAGAGCGCAGATTTGCGCCTGCATATCGGTCGGGAACATGGGATAAGGCCCGGTCTCAATAGTTCCAAGCCCCGGGAGTATGCCGTAGCTCTCAACAGTAGTTATACCATATTTGGAGCAGATATTGCAAGTATCGGATTTTATAATAGCTGAAAGGTAATCGGAAAAAGATTCGGGACAGTTTGTTATCTCTACCCTTCCTCCGCACGCTACGGTTGCGGCTATAAGCGTTCCCGCCACGATTCTGTCGGGCATCGGCGTATATTTTATGCCCCTTAAGGCGTCTACTCCGATTATTTTTATAACGCTTGTGCCCGCTCCGCTGATTTTCGCGCCCATCATGTTGAGCATATTTGCAAGGTCCACTATTTCGGGCTCCCGAGCGGCGTTTATTATCGTGGTTTCGCCCCTTGCCAGCGTTGCCGCCATCATCACGTTTTCGGTTGCCCCTACGCTTGGGAAGGAAAGTTTTATATCGGCGCCTTTAAGTCCGTCCGATGTTAGCCTTATCGTATCTCCTATATATTCAACCTTGGCTCCTAGCGCTCCAAGGCCGTGCATATGTATATCCACCGGTCTTGCGCCAATGGCGCAACCTCCGGGGAATGTTGTTTCCGCCCTGCCAAGAACCGAAAGCATCGTTCCAAGCAAAAAGACGGACGAGCGCATCTCGCAAGCCAGTTCTTTTGGGATTTCAAAGTTTGTGATTCTTCCGCGCGTGACTATGTCGTCTCCGTCGCGGTATGCCGCAGACCCAAGTGCGCGGACTATTTTAAGCATCGTGCTGACATCCACAATGTCGGGGCAGTCACGAATAACAGTCTCCTCATCGGTCAGTAGTGAGGCGGCTATAAGCGGCAAAACTGTGTTTTTTGCGCCCTTAAGTCTCACGCTTCCCCATAATTTTCTTCCGCCCTCAATGTCGAATCTTTCCATAACTCCCGCCTTTTCGCCCAAGTCGGGCATAATATATACTATGGGAGTAGAAATTTTTCCGTTCCTCGACGAGAAACAGATAGCAAAAGCCCAACCGCCGACAGATACGCAACGAGCGAAGTGCCCCCTGAGCTGATGAATGGCAAAGGCAAACCAGTGGGAGGCACGGCTCCGCAAACAACTGCCACATTAACGGCGGTTTGAACCGCTATCATTGTAACTATCCCTGTTGCAAGATATGATTCAAAACGGCTTTTTGCTTTTGTCGCGATAAAAATTCCCCTGTAAAGAAGAAAAACAAACAAAAGCATTACAAGCAAACAACCGATAAGACCCGTTTCCTCGCCGATTATGGAAAAGATAAAGTCCGATTCCGCAAACGGAAGAAACATATACTTTTGCCTTGAGTTGAAAAGCCCCAGTCCGAAAAGTCCGCCGCTTCCCAAAGAATAGTAGGACTGTATGAGCTGATAACCCTCCTCAAGCGGTGAAGCCCACGGGTTTAAAAAAGCGGACAATCTTTGA
>JAAZIO010000201.1 GCA_012800805.1 Clostridiales bacterium
GAATCCTTTGGCTTATCTTTACATGACACCAAAATTGTAAGAATAAGCCCGATAATTACAAGAAAAAGTATCGGTTTGTATTTCTTCATTGCCCTTTCCTCCCAAAAAATAGATAATAATTGGTTTTTGATTACCACATTTATTATTCTATAAGATACTTTGCGCAAAGTCAAAAAAAAATGTCCTTTTCTACTTAGAATTGTTGTTTATTTTTATTTAAGTTATAGATAACGAACTATATAGTTAAAATTATCCTGTGCAATTTTCCTCCGAAGCCCTTACAATATAGGGCAGGGGGAATGTATAATGGGTAGAAAATGTGTTGAGGTTAAATCATTTTATGGATTAACGATAGATGACTTAAATTTAATAGCCAATAGTTCTGACAGTAATTATACCAGAGACGTCGTCAAAGCTGTAATCATGAGGCATAAGGGTATCCATACGCAGGTTATTGCAGATACCTTGAGTAAATGTAACGCAACCATTGTGTCATATATCAACAACTGGAACGATAGCGGTATTGCTTGCATCGCCGACCTGCGGGGCGGCAATATTGAAAGTACTGTCACCGATGAAATGGTAGAGGATATCCGCAATATAGTTACCAGTAAGAGTCCTCATGAGTTCGGCTATGAACAAAACCGGTGGAACGCCAAGTTGTTAGTCAGGTATGTAGAAGACCACTGGGGAAAAGAATATTCCGACACCTGGATCCGTAAAATACTGGCTAATCTTGGTTTCTCGTACAAAAGGGGTGTTTATAAACCGAGCAAGGGAGACCCAAAGCTTCAGGAAAGCTTTAAAAAAATGTCAGTTGTATTGGATATAATTGAGCCTTTAGGAGATGTCTCCCTGTGGTGTCAGGATGAAACCAGTAAAAGGCTCGAATCCAACAACTTTTATTCCTGGAGTCCTGTAGGCAAACCTACAGAAATTGAGTGTAACGGCTGTCATAAGGGCATCAATATCATTGGAGCTACGGAAGTACTGAATCATATGGGTTTTGTGTACGATGTATACTCCAAAAAAGAAGGCTCTTTGACAGCAGCTCATGTGGTCAAATATATGGAGCGTTTACTGGACTATGATAAAGCAAGAGGGATTTCTACCACCTTTGTCCAGTGGGATAATTCTCCGATTCATAAAGGCCCTTTGATACAAGAGTTTGTTGAGGCTCATAAAAGTGATTTAATAGTGTTGCATCAACCTCCTTATTCTCCACACCTGAATCCTCAAGAGGAGATGTGGCACTGGATGAAAAACTTTATTGCACAAGCCTCTGCTGTAAAGAACGAACAGGAACTATTGCATTTAGTAAATCGTTTTGAGGCATATATTAAAGCTCATCCTGATGAGGTTAGGCATCGGCTATATGCCCGGAACTACTTTCCATGATTGCCAATTTGGCAATTGTAGGCTTTAATGTTCGTTATCTATATTTTATATTGATATTTAAATTTTAATATCTCATATGTCCAAAAAAGTCGGTCCCCGCTCCTTTATCGGGTACCGACTTTTTTGTTTATTATTTCAGAAACCGTGACAAAGGTATAGCCCTCTTCAAGCAGTTTTGGAATAATAGTCCGCAGAGCCTCTGGAGTCGGACTGTTCTTTGCGATAAAATCGTGCATTAAAATAACCGAGCCGTCTTTTACTTCCTTCAAAACGCATTTTGAAATATCCTTCGAGCTTTTGCAGGTCCAGTCAAGCGTGTCGATTGTCCAAAGCACAATGTGATAGTTACGCTCTTTTGCAACGGTTTTCACACTTTCCGTGCAAATACCGTTCGGTGGTCTAAATAGGTCTGTCTTATGCCCTGTAAGTTCTTCTATAAGATTTTCGGTTTCGACAATCTCGTTTAGAATGTCGTTAATACTTTCCTCCCTTACCTTCGGGTGCGAATAGGTGTGGTTGCCGATTTCATGCCCTTCCTCATACATTCTTTTTATAATATCGGGGTACGCTTTTGCGTTCCTGCCTACCACGAAAAAAGTTGCTTTAATGTCGTATTCCTTTAATATATCAAGTATTTCTTTCGTGTACTTCTTGTGCGGTCCGTCGTCAAAGGTGAGCGCAATTCTTTTTTTCGGCAGAACCTCCACATTTTCCGTTTCGCTTTCGGTTTCGCAATGTGTCGCCTCTTCCGTAACAAAGGGAACGATTTCTGATACGATATCGATTTTTTTCTTTGCCTTTCTGCTCTTTGATACGACAAAAGGTACCGCTCCTATTATGGCAAACAAAAGCACAAACGCTATTGCGCCGTATATAAACTTAACCCTGTTTTTCATTTTGTCAACTCATCAAGCGTTCCGAAACTGTAGCCTTGCTTTCTAAGCGTTGTTATAAGCTCGTCAAGAATTGCGGCGTTCGTGCTTGAAGTGGGGTGAAGCAGCAAGACCTCTCCGTTGTGAGTGTGGGCAAGAATCTTTTTTAGCGCTTTTCCGGGGCATGGTTGGTTACCGTTGTCCCAATCGGCATAGGCAAAACTCCAAAAGATCGTTTTGTATCCGAGCTCCTTTGCGTATCTTAAATTCTGTTCGGAAAACCTGCCCTCGGGCGGACGGTAATATTTCGGCATTTCTTTTCCGATTTTTTCTTTATAAAGGTCCGCAAGGTCTTTAAGCTGCTTTTCAAACTTGTCCTTGTCCTCGATTTTTGTCATGTCGGGGTGATTTTTAGTGTGATTTGCAACTATATGCCCCTCGTTTGCCATGCGCTTTACAAGGTCGCAGTTTCGGTAAATTAAGTTATCCAAAATAAAGAAAGCGGCGGGAACGTTATGCTTTTTTAACGTGTCAAGCACCTTTTCGACGTTTCCGTTTTCATACCCCGCGTCAAAAGTAAGGTAGATCACCTTTTCGTCTTTTGCTTTTTTGTCAAGGTAATAGCAGTCGTATTTTTCGATAAACGAAATATAGTGCTCCCCATTGTCAAGACAGATTTTTCGTTTTTTTTAGTTAGGTCCTC
>JAAZIO010000020.1 GCA_012800805.1 Clostridiales bacterium
AAAACCTTCTGTTTTCTTTTATGCTATAAAGCAATAGAAATATTATGCTATAAATCGACATTTTATAGAATATCGGTGCGTCTTTAAAAGAGGTTTATCATTGACATTTAAACTTTACTTGGCTAAAATAATCTTTAGGGGTTTATATGAACATATCTTCCGTCAACAGTAATTTGATTCGCGGAAATGTTATTACCATCATTTTAAATTGCCTTAGCGAGAACGACCGTTACGGCTATGACATTTTGCGCGAAATCG
This sequence comes from Clostridiales bacterium, assembly GCA_012800805.1. Classification (GTDB taxonomy): domain Bacteria; phylum Bacillota; class Clostridia; order Christensenellales; family CAG-917; genus JAAZIO01. Next base: position 259 of record JAAZIO010000020.1, read on the forward strand.
AAGAAAAGACGAAAGGATTATACAAGTTAAAACAACCCACACTATACAGTTGCCTAAAAAGGCTGGAACAACAAGGTTTTATTACTTCATATCTTGGCTCCCTGACCGATACGGGAGGAAAGCAGCGCAGGTATTATTCCCTTACCGACAAAGGCAGGGATTATCTTTTAAAGGAAAAAAGAGAATACGAGTTCTCAAGAAGTATACTCGATAAACTGGTATCCGATAATTCTTTTGACCCGTCGGCAGGCGCTCCTTTCGATGTGGAGTCTTTGCGGCCCTATACAAAGCCCAAACTTTCCTCACCCAAAGTGATATATAAAGAAAAAATCATCTATAAATACATAACGCCCGAGGCCGCAAGCGCCGCCAAAAAAACGCGCGGCCTTACCGGCGAAATTCCAGAAAAAGAGACAAATGCCGTAAATGCCATAGAGAGCGCGGCTAAAGAGGAAAAGCCCGAAACGCCTTTAAACGCAAAAGAAATCATGCCGGAGACAAAACTTGGCATTGAAAAACTTACATTTGACAGAACGGTTAAAGAAACTTTGCCCGCCGCTCAGCCAAAAGCGGAAGATTCCGCTGAGCAAAATGGTTACGCAGAGTTCCCCGTTGTCGACAAATCGAAAATAAAAGAGAGAACTTTGTTTGATTTGCTGAGCGAACTTGAAGAAAAGAAAAACAAAGAACTCAGCGAAAGAGATTCAAACCTTTTAAGATACAACTCTCTTGACGATTTAAAACAGAAAAAAATCGAGGGCATAATACCTGAGCGTTCGGAAGAACCCGTGAAATCGGAAAAAAGGTATTCTTCCCTTGCGGAGCTTTTAAACAAGAAAGCCGCCGAAATCGAGGCAGAGAAAAAGGTCGCGGCGGCGCTCCTGGCTAACGATATCTTGCCCAAGGAAGAGGATAAGCCTACTTTATCAAACATTTTAAGAAAGAAGTCAGAGGAAAGAGATTTTCAAAAGCCCGTTGAAACGCCGCAGGAATACCGCTCCGCCAAAAGCAAGCTTGAGGAAATCATTTCAAGGTATGAGGCGGAATATAACGAAAGGTTAAAAAACGAAAAGGCAAAATCTTTGGAGACATCTAAAGAGCATGAAATAAAGCAGGTGCCGTCAGAAAAAGAAAATACGGCAGAAGCTAAAACAGAAGAGGAAAAAGCCGAACTTGAAAAGGCTCCCGTGTTTGAAATACCCAAAGAGCAGGTAAAATTCGACTACGAAAACAGCGATGTCAATTACCGTGATTTTCTGCTTAAACTAACCGAGAAGAAACAGGCGGAAGAGCTTGAGGTCGCCGAACCCAAACGAGAACCTCAACCCTTTGTAAACGACGCCGAGCTTAAAGTAAGGCTTTACTCAGAAGGCTTTAAAATCCGCCCCTACAGCAGGTCATACGCTCAGGAGTATTACTCTTTTAATTTCATGCATGTCAATAAATTGCGCAGAGATTCACTTCTTTTGACGCTCATTACATTCTTTGCGCTTGTCGGCGCCTGCTGGGGAACAATGTATGATAAAATCCCGGCTTATGTTTTCGGCATCGCCATGGGAATAGGCGCCGCTTTGTATCTTATTCCCCTATCCGCAGCTGTAATAAACCCGGGCAAAAGAGCAAAGGCGATTTACAACTTCAAATTCTCTCTTTTAAGCTGCATAATGCTTTACATTGAAATATGCGTAATCATTATGATACTTGGGTTTTTCTTGTTCGGCGCGGACATATCATCGCTTGAATCCATGCTTGCGCCCATAATATTCCCGATGGTTTCGCTCTTTGCAATAGTTGTATCGCCTCTATATTATCTGCTACTGTTCAAAAGCAAGAGATACCATATCGCATAGCCCTATAATTGATTAATTTGAGTATAATATATATAGCAATATTTAAGCCTTTTTAGAAAGTTAATGGATAGTATTATAAAGGCTTTTACATTATAATCGATTGACTTAAACCTTTAATTAGTATATAATAACAGAGCTAAAAACGAAGGGGAGTGGCTCAACGGTAGAGCAGCGGTCTCCAAAACCGCTGGTTGCGTGTTCGAATCGCGTCTCCCCTGCCAACCGCCGCATTCAGCGGCGGTTTTTTTTAAAAAAATTACGGAAAATATTGAAATTTTTCCAATAATCTATTAGCATTAAAGAGAACAAAAGAAGCGTGAGGTGGCGCAATGGACAAAAAATATAAGCTAGGCATTATCGGCGGCGGAAATATGGCGCGTGCTATCGTTCTCGGCGCCTTAAAATCGGGATTGTTAACATCTAAAGAAATAATTGTGTCCGATAAAGTTAACGAACAGCTTATATGCTTTCAAGGCCTTGGAATAGACACGATAACCGACAACAAAGCCGTTGCTTCGTCGTGCGAATATCTTTTGTTCGCTATAAAGCCCCAGCAAAGCCAGGCCGTATTTTCGGAAATCAAAGATTGCTCTTTTGAAAACGCGGTTTCAATCATGGCCGGCGTAACAATCAGTAAAATCCGTGATAGTCTTGGCAACAAAAACATTGCAAGAGTTATGACGAACACCCCTGCCCTTGTCGGAATGGGCATGAGCGCTATAGCGTTTTCAGATGGCTTTAAAAGCGATTTTCTGCTTTCTCTTTTCTCTTCTTTTGGCA
>JAAZIO010000021.1 GCA_012800805.1 Clostridiales bacterium
GCAATCTAATTTTTCAAATTTTATTTTAAAATTAAAAAAAGCCAGCTTATTTAGCCTAGAACATTTGTCATTAAACACCGACGATAAAAAAAAAGTTAAGCTTGCAGCCTTTTGCGAACGCAAATGCTTAACAATTATATAAACTATTCTAAAAATGATTGAATTTTAGAATACACGCGTTCCATTTCGCCAATTGGAAAACAAATAATCTCTTTATATCTTTTAAACCATGTAAGCTGTCGTTTTGCGTAATTTCTGGTGTTCTTTTTTATTAATTCAACAATTTCCGAAAGGTTTGCTCCATTATATGTTTTAAACTCTTTATAACCTATTGCCTGCATAGATTGGTAGTCGAAACAACCAGCATATTTTGAAAAATCATTGATTTCGCTTGCGTTAATCGATTTTAAAATATTATCAAAATCCGACGCCAACCCGCTCTTTATTAAACTTAGTGCCTTTAACACTTTTTTTATTTCATTAAGCAAGCCGCACTCAATCATGTCATCTACCCTTTTATTTATTCTTTCATATAATAAGGGTCTATCGATTTCGGGCATAAAAATCAGGTATTCAAACTCAAGGGCGGCATTGTTTTGCATATAATAGTCCTCATCTTTCGACTGGCTTTTGGTTTTGCCCGTCATCTCATAGATTTCAAGCGCTCTTAAAACTCTTTTGGTGTCGTTTGGATGCAGTTTTAAAGCTGTTTCTTCATCAACGGATTTAAGCCTGTCATATATACTTTGCGCGCCGAATTGTTCAAGCTCTATTTTAAGGCGGTTTCTTATATTGTCATCTTTTGCCGCCTGAGCAAAACTCATGGGTCTTATTAACGACTCAATGTAAAGCCCGGTTCCGCCTGCCACAACAGGAAGCTTCCCGCTTGCCCATGCTTTTCTCATTGCCTCAAAAGCTTTTTCTTTAAACAAAGCAACCGAAAACTCCTCATCGGGACTAACCACATCAATAAGCTCATGGGGAATGTTTTTGCGGTTTTCCGGGGATTCTTTTGCTGTTCCTATGTCAAGGCCTCTATAAATTTGCATCGAATCCGCCGATATGATTACTCCGTTAAATTTTTTGGCGATTTCTATAGCCGCGGCGGATTTGCCTGACGCTGTAGGGCCGACGACAAAGACGGCTTTAGGTTTTCTGTTTTGCTTCTCCATATATTTAATTATAAAACATTTGCGTCTTTTAACAAACTGTTTAAATGATTTTTAAACGCTTTGCGGGAAAAAGCGAATATAGATTTATAATTTTTTACATATCATTTTTGTCGAGTTTATACTCGGGGCATTTATAAGCCCATATAGCTTTTAATGACGCTATCGGCATTTAATATTTCTGTTTTTTTCACCTCCCTCCCTTTAAGTTTAAGTTAATCGGTGTGGCGGGACTTGCAGGAACAGGGGTTTCTGAGGCTTTAAAGGTCTTGAAAGCTATTGACTTTCGTTACCTTAGAATAGAATCAGCTTAGCCATCGAGAAGCACTGTATAACCATGGGCGAGCTCTCAATTCGCACAGAATGCGATCGCCTGTTGTGAGGGAGTATTGCGACAGGAGTCCCTTTTGGTATGAGACGCTTGGCACGGAGGATACCATTACTTTGAGAACAAAGAATTTAACAAGCTATA
>JAAZIO010000202.1 GCA_012800805.1 Clostridiales bacterium
GATAGTTTAATTTTCATAAGTTATTTTTGAGATAACAAATAATTTTGTTTTCCATAAATAAATTAATAATTTAACAAAATTTTAAATTTTTGTTTATTAGTTTTCATTTTATTACAATTCGTTTACATTATATTTAAAAATTTTTTAAAAAAATACTATATTTTGGTTATAACTAGTTCCATTATTAAACAAAAACCCCAAAATATTGTTAACCCTTGATAAATTACGATTTTTATCATAAAATTAACCGGAAAGTATGATTGCAATTCTTCGGATAGAATATAAATACACAATAGTAAATTTCATAAACAATATTGACAAATCTATTTAAAAATGATATATATATTATAAGGAGCGTTGGTATGGTTACAGAATTTGGAAAGGTATTAAGAATTATCAGAATTAACAGCGGAGACAGCGCAAAGGATATGGCGCAAAAGCTCAACATCTCCGCGTCCTACTTGTCGGCAATCGAGAACGGCAAGAGAAACATTCCCGAGGGTCTTGAAAACGAGATAATTAGGGTATACAATCTTGAGGCTAAAGAAAAGGAAAGATTGCTCCAAGCTATGGCGGAATCTTCCGACAGTGTCAAGATTGATATGGCAAGTCTTGACAAGAGCAGACGCCAAATGATTTTCGCGCTCGCAAAGTATGAATTTGATGATTCCACACTTCAAACTCTTTGTGAGGTAATTGACAAAAATAAAAAGAAGGAAGAATGAAATGGCTAAATCCGTAATCGAGCCAAAGGACGGCGAAAACATTATCGTTCAGTTCAGCGAAAAGTTTGAATTTAAAAAGAATGTTTACATATCCGTGCCTAAGCAATACTCGGCATATGTATATGTGGACGAAAAGCCCCAGTTTTCGGTTAAGCCATGCGTAAAAGAGCGTCTTATTGACTTGGCCGACAAAAGTTTTTTGGGCAAGGTAATTCAAACTGTATTTGTTTTGAAGGTCTCTCCCAGAATTCTTTGGGGAGTTGGCGACATTCAGGTTAAAAACAACAAGCTGAAAGAAGCGTATCGGGTCGGCGCCAACGGCGATTTTACGCTCGATATCACAGACGATAAAAAACTGATTAACGGGTTTAAATTCGGCGCGGATATTACGTCCGACACTATTAAATCCGCGCTTATTAATTCCATTCAGACGGTCGCTCGCTCGGTTTTGGGTGAGTGCTTTACGGAAACCGACACATCGGTTTTTGAGCTCTCGTCTTTAACCGACGATTTGAGAGATAAACTTATTGAGCGAATAAACAAGGAAGCCGCTTTTGTAAATCTTGGGCTGCAGATTAAAACCATGACACTTAAGACTTTTGTCCCTCAAGAAGACCTTGACATGATAAGGGAAAGAATCAACAATCAGGAGGACGCCAATGAAATATAAGCCTTCCATTATTGAAAATAACAATCTAAGAGATAAAGCGGTCCAAGAAGGCCTTGCCTTGTGCTATCTCATGGAAAGCGGCAAAATTAATCCCGACCTTGACAGGGCAAAAATTAGAAGCAGCGCGTCTGTGCTAAAAGACGCGTTCTCTTCTTTATCCGACGCCGTGGGAACGGGCAGGGAGAGCGTTTTGGGCTTTTCAACAAAAACCCTAAGCCAGATTTCTCAGCTTAAAACTTTACTTAATCAAAGCTACACAAATCGCGTAGAGAGCGCCTGCGACGAACTTTGTCAAACGGTCTCTCAATGGAAATCCGCGCTTGAGGGCAAAATCAGCTCGGCTAACGAAGAGAGCGGCGAAAAGGAGAAGGTTTCAAGAGCTAAGCGCAATCTGCTGTTAAAGCTTGATGAGCTTAACGAAATCAAAAACGCATATCAATTCAACGAAAAAAGGCTCGAGGAAGTCATCAGAGGGCATGAAAAAGATATTGAAGAGCTTGAAAACATTCTTGTTGACGAGAACAACGAGCGCAAGATTAACAGGCTTTACAGCGAAATAAAGGCAAAAAGAGTGCTGCTTGACACTGCCAACAACTCGCACAAGAACTACATATTCTGCTCAAATCTGCTCGACCTCGTGCACCAGCTTATAAAAGAAAAAATAATAGTCGCGGAATTTTCGGAAGATGAACTCAACAAAGCCCGCGCATATCTGAAAATTAAGGATTTAAAGAAAGTAATATCGCAGCCCGAAAGAGCTGTAACGATTCTAAAAAAGATGCAGGATGATGTCAATTCAATGGTTCCGAAAATTTCGGAAAACGAAAAGCGCATCTATGCCCTTGACACATCGTCGGCCGTCGCTTCCGACGAAGCAATAAGCTATAAACAGGCGCTTATAGAAAAAAGAAGGGCGAAAGCAGCATCTAACGACATTGACGAACTGAAAAACAATATAGGCGATAAAGTTAAGGTGGAGGACTTAACCTGATGGCGTTTTACAAATCAAAACAAGAAAGAGAAATTCTCGCTCAGATGGAGCGTGACGAACAAATGCAGGTTTTTAACGACCAGATAAACGAGCTTACGGCAAAGAGGCAGGAGTATGCCAACATCGCTGCCCAGGCTGAAATAAACGGCGATATGGCAACCTATGACATTGCCGTCAATGCGCTTGTCGAGCTTAACGACATAATCAGCTCGCTCACGCAGACCAAAGCAAACTTTGATATCATAAATGTTTCCAACTCGATAGCCAGAAACCTTGCTAGCGCTGTTAACGCGCTTGACAAAATGGCGGGCAACAAGACCAAGATGCCCGACATCAAGAAAATTCAAAAGGCAAACCTTAAGATATCAAAGTATATGCGCAACATAAAGATTTCCCAAAAGGCAATGGCGAATGTTCTTAGAACATCCAACCCCGCCAACCGCGCGAGAAGCCAAGAGGATATAGCTTCGGTGCGTCCCATGATAGACGCTGCCCGCGCCAAACTCACCGGCGGAGCCATGCCCAAAGCCGCGGCTACGCTTGACCTTGCCGCTGAAATAGAGCAGGAAAAGAACAAAACCCTATAACCATTGATTTTTTGATTTGCAGGGAGGGCACCGGGACACCGTGTCGGATAAACTTTCTCAATTAATATGCCGTGTTTGCGGCGGGACTCTGGACAGCCAGCCCAACGGCGCATACATATGCTTAAACTGCGGCGCGAAGTATGAAAACCTTTCGGTCAGCAGTGAAAAGCATATACTTTTAATTAACGCCTACGACACTTTAAGAAGAGGCGAATTTGATGAGGCCGAAGAGGCTTTCTCAAACATAATCAACTCAGATCCCGGTAATTACAGCGCTTACTGGGGCAGAGCGCTTTCAAGATTCGGCATTATATTTGTCGACGACCTTCTTGAAAAAAAGAAAGTGCCTACTTGCCACAACATTTCAGAGCGCTGTTTTGTTGAAGACCCCGATTATATCAAAGCTGTTGAATACGCGCCCGAACAGATAGCGAAAAACTATAAGCTTCTTGCAAAAAAAATTGAGATAATTAGGGTTGAGTGGCTTGAAAAAGCAAGAAAAGAGCCTGATTACGATGTCTTTATTTGCTATAAAGACAGCGACAAAGAGGCGGGGCTTGAGCGAACCCCCGACAGTTATGAGGCGCAAAACCTCTATACCCATCTAACAAGGCTTGGGTATAATGTATTCTTTTCACGAGAAAGCTTAAGAGATAAAATTTCAGAGTATTACGAGCCGTATATCTATAACGCTCTTAAAACCGCAAAGGTGATGGTTGTATACGGTCAAAATCCCGATTATTTCCGCGCCACATGGGTTAAAAACGAGTGGAACAGGTTCGCAAAGCTTATCAATGAGGGCGAAAAGCACCCCTCAAGCCTTGTCGTTGCCTACGAGAACTTTGACCCCTCGCTTCTTCCGCAGCAGCTTAAGATTCGCCAGTGCATGGACGCGGGAAAAAAGACCTTCTACGGCGACCTTGAAGCTCACATCAAAAAGATTATCGAGATGTTAAGCCCTAAAGAGAGCAAGATACAGCGAATTCAGATAAAAGGCGGCAAAATAGCGAAAAAAGCAAAGCAAATCGATACCAACGCCATACAGATGAAGACGCTGTCGGTCGGACTTTTGGGCGACATATCCTTAAGCGAAAAGAAAAAGGCGACGATAATAAGGCGTTTTATCAAAAACGACATGTTCTCGGAAGCAAAGTCTTTGCTTGAGGATATGCTCAGGGAAAATCCCAATAGCCCCGAGGGATTATTTTTTAAGCTTCTTTTCGATAACCACATAAGAACCGAAGAAGAGTTTAAAAATTTATCGGAATTTAGAGATTTCGCTACGCTTGACTCCATTTTGGATGTGGCGGATAGCGAGCTTGGCGCAAAGACGCTTGATATGTTTTACGCGCTTGCATCAAACCTTCTTTCAAAAAATCCTCAGAACGCCGCGCAAATCATCGAGCATATCGTGCCTTACATTTATGAAAATCGCACGAAAAACATAAAAGAACTTTTTAACGTGGCATCCGAAAATGTCATTACGGATGTTTTTGAAGTTCTGCTTCGCTCAATAGACAAAGAGGATGTAGACAGTTATATTGAAAAGCTCATAAACTTTGCCGACAGCGCGCTAAAGAAAAACCAATACGCCGTCGCAAAGCTATATTATACCAGAGCTTTAAAGCTCGACGAAGGCAACACGGTTTGCTTAAGAGGCATTATCAGGACAAACACTTTGAGCCCGCTGCCAAGCGCCTTAAGGCAGTATGACGCGACGCTGTCCAAAATGTCCGACGCGGACTATAAAGACTTTGAAAACCTGCTTAGATACCTTCCCAAAGACGAGCTTAAGGATGAGGTTACAGCCGCGCTTCACGGCTTGCTTGACATGCAGTATTTAAACGACGAAGCCGTAAAAGTTTTCATGCAGCTTCTCCGCTATTATCCAGGGGAGCTGAAAGAGCTTAAGGAAGAGCTTTCGGCGGTAAGCGTTAAGTGCGTGAAGTCCAGGCTTTTTGACCAAGCCATATACTTTTTAAACCTTCAGCTTGGCTTTGACGAGGATGACCCCGCGATTTATTGGAATCTTATCAAGGCAAAAAGCCGTTGCGCTTTTGACAGCGAGCTTGTCAGGTCGCCGATAAAGCTAAGCTCGCTGAAGGAATTCAATATGTTCCTAGCCGTCGCCAATGAGCAGCAGCTTGACGCTTGCATTAAAATCGTAAAGCTTCAAGACGAATACATAAAACAGACAAAAGTAAATAAAGATGAGCCTAAAAAATTAAAGAACAACAAAAATAAAATAAAACCAACAAAAGATAAAAAAAGGTCTGTTGAAAACGGGCTGAGAGTTGCTGCCGCAATGTCGCTTTTGATTTTTATTATCTGCACGCTTCGCAACGCTTTATTCGACTGGAATCCGTCGTTAATAGCAAGGCAATATTTAAGCCCCTTAAAAGCGTCGTTTGCGTTTCAGCTAATCTCGTACTTTACAATGGTCGGGTCGATGCTGGGGCTTGTTATAATTGAGCGCAAAAAAAGCAAAGATTTGAAAAAAAAGCGAAAGTTAACGCCAAGGGTTCTTTTGCTGATACTTGCTATTCTTTCGATGCCTGTGTCCGCTTCATTTATAAAATACAACAATATCATAAACGGCGATTATGTTCAGAACGGATTTGTAATAAAAGATTTGGGCAATGAAGCTTGGATAGTGAAATATGAGGGCAGCAGTGAGGAGATAGACCTTGAAAACCTTGAGACAAAAATATATCGCAACATCAGTGCAATATGCGATTCGGCCTTTGAAAACAATCAAAAAATAAAAAAAGTAACGCTTACGAAAAACATCAGGCTGGTTGGAAAATCCGCTTTCAAAAACTGCGTCAATCTTGAAAGCGTTACAAGACTTTCCACTAGCGAAGCGCTCACGATAGATGACAACGCATTCCAAAACTGCTATAAATTGAGCGAATTAAAAGTCGGTAAAATATACTATATCGGCGATAGGGCGTTTTCAAACTGCAAATCCATATTAACGATTGATATCGGATTTTGCAATTACATAGGAGACAGAGCTTTTGAATGGTGGACAAGCGAGCAGACGATATACTATTAAATCAGGTAAATATACAAGAAACGCTAATTACAGAAAGAACTGCTCCGCTAAATTTGAAAATTACTCGACAAATGATTTGGAAGAGCATTTGCGACAGGTTGAGAGGGGGCATTGATGAATAACGCCGGTAAAGTTGAAGCATATAAAAGTTTTTACGAGCAAGCCAAGCAACTCTATGCGGAAGGCGATATACCCGGCGCGCGCATGGCGTTTCTTCGCGCTGCCGAGCTGGCAAACGATATTTCAAAATCAGCGACTACTCATGACGTTAAAATGGAATACTACCGCCTTGCCGCAAAAATATTGGATTTTGTAAAAACCCATTGCTCCAAAAAAGAGCCCATTAAGTCGGGCGGAGGGGAGCAGAAAGGCGACATGGACGAGATTGCCTCATTTAAGCCCGTTGAATCAGACGAGAACAAAGTAACTTTTGACGATGTGGCGGGTCTTGAGGATGTAAAAGACGAAATAAGATACAAAGTACTGGCGCCAATTTCAAACCCCGATTTGGCTAAGAAGTATAAGATAAAACCCGGCGGGAAAATCCTCCTTTACGGGCCTCCCGGCACGGGTAAAACATTCATAGCGCGCGCGATAGCGGGTGAGGTGGATGCCAAGTTTTTTGCCGTCAACTGCCAAGACCTTATTTCAAAATACATGGGCGAGAGCTCAAAGCAGCTTGACGCGCTTTTTGAAACGGCACAAAAGAACGAAAGGGCAATAATCTTTTTCGACGAGTTTGATTCCGTCGCTTCAAAAAGAGGTGACGGGACCACTGGCGTCGACGCCGAAATGGCAAGGTTTGTCGCGACATTTTTAACAAAGGTTGACGGCTTTAAACAGAGCAAGACATGTAAAATGCTCCTGCTTATCGCCGCTACCAACAGGCCTTGGGCGATAGATACCGCAATGCTTAGAGGCGGGCGCTTCGATACGCAAATATATGTCGGCTTGCCTGACTATAAAGCAAGGCTGTTCATGGTCAATAAGACCTTGGGAGACCTACCGCTGGATTCTGACGTCAGCTTGGAGGAAATAGCCGATAAGCTTGAAGGGTTCGGCGGAGGCGACGTGGTGGCTATATGCGATCGCATAAAGCTTGAAGCGTATAAAAGAGCGGTCAAGACGGGAGAGATACACAATATTTCCTTTAAGGATGTTGAAAAAGTGTTAAAAGGCATAAAAAACGTAATCTCTGTGGAAGAAGTAGAGAAGTTTGAAAAATATCGCGTTGAAGGCTTTATTTGACGGAGGATTGTATGATTTATAAATATACAAGCTGTCCCGTATGCGGAAGCGACCATATAAAAGAAGAAGGCTATATAAACGAGCTTGATAATACTTTTTTTGTTTACAGGTGCCTTTCTTGCGAGGAAAGATTTAATTCAAAAATTAAATACATAGCCGAAGTCAAAGCTCAAGAGGCAAAGAAAGCAAAGGAACTAAAGCTTGAAGAGAAAGCCTTCGGTTTAGGCTCAATGGTTTTTGAAAACTCAAAAAACAGTGTTATAGAAATTGCGGCCGTGACGGGGGACAAAACCCAGCTTGGCACGGGCATTGTTATAACCGAGGACGGGTATATTTTAACCAACGCTCACACGCTGTTTTCCTGCGATGACAAAACCACGCTTTGCGACAGCTTTTTCGGAAAGATAAAGGAAGAGACTTTTGAGGCTGATTTTATTTACGCCGATAAAGAGAGCGATATAGCGCTGTTAAAAACTTATGAAATGGACTTTAAGCCCGTTAAGTTCGCTAGGGACAGCGTTAAAACGGGAGACAAGATATTTGCCGTGGGCAACAGCAAGGGCAAGGGACTGTGCATTTTAGAGGGCCTTGTGAGTGACAGCGAAAGAGTTTTGAAAGGTCAAAAATACCTCATGATTTCGGCTCTTGTTACCAACGGCAACTCGGGCGGCCCCGTTTTCAACGGTAAAGGCGAAATGGTAGGGATGGTCGCTATCGGCTGCGGCGACAGCCCCGCTATGAATTATGCGATTCCACTAAACAGACTGATAGAATTCATTCGATATGTTGAAAAACAGGAAGATTTGGAAATTCTAGAGGAGATGGCGTGAAAAGATTTGTTCTGATTATAACCGCTCTTACTTGTTTGCTTACTTGTTTGATTCTTACCGCTTGCGATAACAAAGATACTGACCAAGCGGAGGAATAACCTTTGTATTCCGTAGGTGAATGGTTTTCCGACGATATACTTGCGGAATATCACCTGCAGGAATTAGATAAGCCTGAGGGTGAATATACGATTTATGCGTATGATAACTCAAGTCTTTTTCTAAATCCCATCGATATAGAAACTGCCTTAAAGTTTGACAAAAATGTTTATATAACGCTA
>JAAZIO010000203.1 GCA_012800805.1 Clostridiales bacterium
ATCTGTATCAGAACCGTTTCAAGTCTTTTCAGAGTATTGGTTTCGCTTAAAAGCTCGAGAGCTATTTCATAGGGCATGAATCCTCCAAGCACGTCAACAAGGTCATTTTTTGTGATATGCTCGGGTATATCTATGTTATGCTCTGAAAAAATCGTATCCTCAAGCCTTTCTTTGTCGGCAAGGGTTTCAATTATTTTATTGAAGTAAACCCCGCTTTCGATGGTATTATCGTCCGTTTCGATAAGGTCAGAGTATATACACTCGTCAAAATCCTCGCCCGTAATTACCTGCTCGATATTTACTCTCTTGATGCCGTTTACATAAAGAGAAGTAACGCCCTCTTCGTTGACAATTTCGAAAATCGACGCCACTACGCCCACATTGTGATATTCGGGCGCCCTGGTAGGCTTGGCGTCGAAGTTGTATTGAGGGACAAGCAGAATTTTGTTATCGGTGTTTTGCGCAAAATCCGCAGCGGCTATGGAGCGCCGTCTTGCGAGCGCCAGCTTCTTGTATTGTCCCGGGAAAATAACCATCCTGCGTAAAGGCAGGATGGGTAAGGAAAGTTTATCTTTCATATTACCTCATTACGCGGTCTTCCGCCTCATGACTATGGGCTTTTGCTTTTTGTTTATGACTTCCTCGTTGATTACAACCAATTCGATTGTGGGATCGGAAGGAATTTCATACATAAGGTCAAGCAAAGTAACCTCAAGGATGGTCCTAAGCCCTCTTGCGCCGGTCTTGAGCTCCATGGCTCGTTTGGCAACTGCCTGAAGCGCGGATTTTTCAAACAGCAGTTCGACGTTGTCGAGCTTGAACTGATACTGATACTGCTTTGTAAGGGCGTTCTTGGGTTCGGAAAGAATCTTTATCAAGGCTTCCTCGTTCAAAGCGTTAAGGCCTACGACAATCGGAACTCTTCCAACGAATTCGGGTATCAAACCGTATTTAATAAGGTCGATGGGCTGAAGCTCGTTTATGAGCTTATCGTAGTCATAATCCTTTGTTCCGTTTACGGCCGAACCGAATCCGAGCTTGGAGCTGTCCTTTCTGTTGTCGACAATTTTATCCAGGCCAACAAACGCGCCGCCGCATATAAACAATATGTTAGTCGTGTCAATAAGGTAGCACTCCTGCTGGGGGTGCTTGCGTCCGCCCTGCGGAGGAACGCTTGCCATCGTGCCTTCGATAATCTTTAAAAGAGCCTGCTGGACGCCTTCGCCCGAAACATCCCTCGTTATAGACATATTCTCGCCTTTCTTTGCGATTTTGTCTATTTCGTCTATATATATAATGCCCTTTTCCGCCTTTTTTATGTCGCCGTTTGCGGCCTGAATGAGCTTGAGCAAAATATTTTCGACATCCTCGCCTACATAACCCGCCTCGGTGAGCGTTGTCGCGTCGGCAACCGCAAAAGGAACATTGATTATTTTGGCAAGAGTTTTGGCAAGCAGGGTTTTACCCGACCCCGTGGGGCCGATAAGCAAAACATTGCTTTTTTCAAGGACAACCTTATCGGGGTTCTCCTTATTGGAACTCATTATTCTTTTATAGTGATTGTATACGGCAACGGACAATACCTTTTTTGCTCTCTCCTGCTCGATAATATACTCATCCAGCCGTTTTTTAATTTCTTTTGGGGTTAAAAGCTTGATGTCGTATTGGTTTTCCTCAGGCAAATCTCTTTCAAGTATGTCAAGGCAGGTCTCTATGCATTCGTTGCAAATATAAAGACCGTTTGGGCCGGAAATTATTTTATCGACCTCTTTTTCGCCTTTTCCGCAGAATGAGCAGTGCAATTCTTTCAATTCGTCCACATTATACCTCATTTAATTTCGTGATCGCGAGAGTAGAAAATCCTGTCTATCAAACCGTAGCTCTTGGCTTCCTCCGCGCTCATGTAGTTGTCGCGGTCGGTGTCGCGTTCGATTCTGTCTATGCTGTTTCCGGTGTTCTTTGCAAAAATTTCGTTAAGGCGTCTTTTGATGCGAAGAATCTGTTCAGCCTGTATCGCTATGTCGCTGGCTTGTCCTTTCGCTCCGCCTAGCGGCTGATGTATCATGATTTGGCTGTTGGGAAGAGCGAATCTCTTACCCTTGGTTCCGCTTGAGAGCAAAAACGCTCCCATGGATGCCGCAAGTCCAACGCAAATCGTGCAGACATCGCACTTGATGTAGTTCATGGTGTCATATATCGCCATGCCCGCGCTTACGCTTCCGCCGGGACTGTTGATATATAAACTTATGTCTTTGTTGGGGTCTTTGCCCTCAAGATATATAAGCTGGGCGACGACTGTGTTGGCAAGATTGTCGTCAATTTCCCCGCTCAAAAAGACGATTCTGTCCTCTAAAAGGCGTGAATAAATGTCGTAAGACCTTTCACCTCTGTTAGTTTGTTCCACGACAAAAGGAATCATCAATACTATTCTCCTTTTTGATTTTTTTACTTATTCGGCTTTTTCCTCGGAGCTTTCTGCGGCTTCCGTACTCTTCTTTGCGTCCTTCTTCTCGTTTTCTTTCTTTAAGAACTCTAAAAGCTTGTCGGAAAGAAGCTTGTTGGCCATATATTCAACCTGGTCGCGTCTTAAGTTGAGTTTGCCGTCTTTGCCGTCCTTGCTGTTTTGAGCGGCAAGCTTTTCAAGCTCCGCCTGGAACTCATCGTTGGTGTATGAAATGTTTTCCGCCTTTATGATGTCCTCCATGACAAGGCGTGTCTTAATGGCGTTCTTAGCGGGCTCTTCGTAGTCCTTTTTCAGGGCGTCGAGCGTCATGTTCATATATTTGAGATAGTCGTCAAGCTTTAAGCGCTGGAAGCTGAGCCTGTATTCAAACTCGCGCACCATGCTTTCCACTTCCTCGTCAATCATGGCTTTGGGAATGTCCACTTCGGAAGCGTTAACAATCTTTTCGATGACGGCATTCTCAAACTCTCTTTCGTTTTGAGCTTTCTGTTCCTCTTTAAGTCTATTTTCGATGTTCTTTTTGTATTCGTCAACTGTGTCAAACTCAGAAACATCTTTAACAAATTCGTCGTCGAGTTTGGGAAGGTCCTTTCTCTTTACGCTATGAACTTTGCACTCGAAAGTTGCCTCTTTGCCCTTGAGGTTTTCGGCGTAATAATCCTCGGGGAAGCGCACTGTTACGGTTCTTTCCTCGCCCGCTTTCACACCAACAAGCTGCTCATCAAAACCCGGGACAAACATGCCCGTTCCCAGCTCAAGCTCAAAGTTTTCGGCGGTGCCGCCCTCAAACTTCTCGCCGTCGCATGAGCCGACAAAGTCTATAGTTACTATGTCTTTCAATTGTGCGGCGTCATCCGTTTCGACAAGGCGGGCAAGACGCTCTCTTTGACGGTTGATTTCTTCCTCTACTTGGGCCTTAGTCACTTTAACGGCTTTCTTTGCGATGTTCAGTCCTTTGTATTTGCCAAGCTTAACTTCGGGTCTTACCGTAACTTTAAGAGTGAATGTAACGGAGCCGTCATTTTTGAAGTCAAAGGAATCAAGCTCGGGACGGCATACGATTTGCATATCCTTTTCTTTTTCAACAAGCAAATCGTAACCGTCGGGAATGATTATGTCCAACGCGTCCTCAAAGAAAACTTCTTTGCCGTAAATTCCTTCTATAATTCTTCTGGGCGCCTTTCCTTTTCTGAATCCGCTTATGTTGAACTTGTGCTTTATCTTTTGGTATGCTTTTTCTATTGCCGATTCAAATTCGCTCGCGTCGGCGGTAAAGTTTACTTTGATTTCGCTGTTAGATGTTTTTTCAGTCGTGTAGTTCAT
>JAAZIO010000204.1 GCA_012800805.1 Clostridiales bacterium
AAGCCTGTAAGGCTCCATAAGTATAAGCCCCACGCCGCCCGCAAATGCTGGAACTATAAGCGCCGCAAGGTGGCTAATTTTCGCGCCGCAAAAGAACAGCATGATAAACACCACCATAATGACGCACACCGTTATTGACATATTTGGCTCCAGCATCAAAAGAACCGCAACGGCAATCCCCGCTAGAAGCGGAACCAGCATGGTTTTAAAAGTGGATACTCCTTTTTTGGAAGCTTGCGCCGCGATAAAAATAACCAGACCGAATTTTGCAAACTCTGACGGCTGAATGGTGAAAAATCCAAGGTTAAGCCATCTTTTGGCGCCGTAGCTTTCAACGCCTATTACGGGAACGAAAACTAGCGCCAAAAGAACCAAGCTTACGCCAAGAATAACAAAGCGGAACTTTACCAGCTTTGTAGGGTCGAAATAGCTTATCGCTATCATCAAAAACAAGCCTATTCCGAGCGCGGCGGCCTGCGTGATGACATAGTGAAAGGGATTGCCGAAAGTGATTTCGGCGTTATAAGACGATGCGGAATAGATAAAGAGCAGCCCCAAAAGCGAAAGAGCGAGCGCGCAAGCGGCCGCGGGCTTGTCGAAGGCAAAAAACTTCTTTATCGCAGGGGGAGTCTCAAAGCCTTTCAACGTTTTTTCGGGCTTTTTGGGTTTTTCCTTCTTTTTTTTATCGGCCTGCTTGTCTAACGTGTCTTTTTTGTTTTTTATGTAACCCCTAGGCAAACCGCGCAAATCCTCATCGACTCCGACGGGAAGCGCGGTTTTGAGCGCGGGTTTCATAAGTTGGCTTCGACCAGCTTTTTAAAGTGGTCGCCCCTTTCAGCGTAATTTTTGTATCTGTCAAAGCTCTTTGAAGCGGGCGAGAACAAAACAATGCTCTCGTCGCCCTCTATCGCGCTTTTAATAAGAGAATTCATATTGTCGAAGGATTCTATGTTTCTGTATTCGCAAAGTTTCGCCGCGTGAAGTATGCTTTTTGCGTTCTCGCCAATAACCAGAACCCGTTTGATAAGTTTCGGAAGCGATTTAAAAAGAGTCAAAAAGTCTTCGCCTTTATCGCAGCCGCCAAGAATAAGCACGGCAGGCTCTTTTATGCTTTCAACCGCCGAAATGGTGGCCGAAATGTTTGTGGCTTTGCTGTCGTCTATGAATTTCTTGCCTTTCGCCGTGCAGAAAAGCTCCATTCTGTGTGGAGGCTTTATGAAGTTTTTGACAGCGCCCGCTATCTTTTCATTGGGTATGCCTTTCAGCTTGGCGACAGCGACAGCGGCAAGAAGATTTTCGTTTTCCCTGCCCGCAAAAGGAGAATCTTCAAGCGAGAGAACCTCCTCGCCTTTAAAATACGCTATGCCGTTTTCGATATAGGCGCCATCGCAGCGGCGGTATATGTTAAAGGGAATTTTTTGCGAGTTTACGCCCCGCATAAGTTCGGATATTGTTTCGTCCGCATCGTTGAAAATCGCAAAGTCATTTTCGGACTGGTTTTTAAAGAGCTTGATTTTGGTTTTGGCGTAGTCCTCAAAGCTTTTATGTCTGTCGAGATGGTCGGGCTCTATGTTTAAAAGAACGCCGATGTCCGGGGTGAATTTAGTCGATGTCTCAAGCTGGAACGACGATATTTCAAGCACGGCTATTTCATCGCTTTTGAACTTATCCGCCATGTCGCAAAAAGGAGTTCCGATATTGCCAAGCGCATACGAACTGAAGCCGCCCGCAAGCAGAATTTCGTTGGTCAGCATTGTAGCGGAGGTTTTGCCGTTGGTTCCCGTTATCGCTATGATTTCGCCAAAGCAGCAGCCGTATCCCAGCTCGATTTCGGAAATTACGGGTATGCCTCCTAGCCTCAGCTCCAAAAGGTCGGTTTTAAAGCCGTCCACACCGGGCGACATGACGACAAAATCCACATCGCTTAAATCAGCCGACCACTCTTCAAAGGTCAGAAAATCT
The DNA here is from genome assembly GCA_012800805.1 of Clostridiales bacterium. GTDB lineage: Bacteria > Bacillota > Clostridia > Christensenellales > CAG-917 > JAAZIO01. The sequence goes on from JAAZIO010000204.1 coordinate 1,963, forward strand.
CTTTTAGCGGGGTCGTCGTCAAAGACTTTTACGGTTGCCCCCTGTCTTTTCAAAAGCTTGGCCGCCGATTTGCCCGACGCGCCGTATCCGTAAATCAACGCAGTTTTTCCGCTTAATATCATACTACCCTCGCAGCGATTATTGAAATTATTCCCCCGATAATACTGATGATGAAATACCAGATGGTTATCTTGCTTTCTTTGTAGCCGCTTAGCTCAAGATGGTGGTGGAACGGCGCCATCTTGATGATTCTTTTCTTTGTAGCCTTATAAACCAGAACCTGCAAAATTACCGATACGCACGAGATGACATACATTATTCCCGCAAACAGTATCAAAAACGGCTGTCTTGAGAATACCGCGACCGTTGCCGCCGCGGCGCCAAGGGCAAGCGAGCCCGTGTCTCCCATCATAATGGATGACGGATTGGAGTTAAACCACAAATACCCAAGCAAACCGCCGAACATTGCGGACGAGAATGTCGCAAGAGAGAACATTTCGTTTGCGAGCGAAAAGTCCGAGGAAGCTTTGGCGTCGCAGTAATAACCCCATAAAAGCAATGTAAATGTGCCGAAATAGGCTACGCTCGTCCAGCCCGCAAGGCCGTCCAGCCCGTCCGTTAAATTTACGCCGTTTGTCATAGCAAGATAAATAAATATAACAAACGGGATTATTCCCCAGCTTAAATCCCAAATCTTTTGCGTAAACGGCAGTCTTATTGAGGTTCCGATGAATTCGCTTTTGTAACAAAATACAGCGATTATGACGGCAGCTCCAACCTGGCCTATTATCTTTTGGTAAACTTTAAGCCCAAGGTTTCTTTTATAGCGGACTTTTATGAAATCGTCCAAAAAACCCAGCACCGCATATGCCAGCATCGCCATCGCGGCGACGAAAGTCAGAGGCGAAAAGAAGATGAAGCAAAACAGTATCGCGGGTATTACGAATATCCAACCGCCCATCGTGGGCGTGCCCGTTTTATGTTCGTGTTGCTTTACATATCCTAAAACTGTTTGTTCCGCTTTTTTCTTGGTCAGAAGGTGAATCATTACGGGCGCGATAAGCAACGCCACTATAAATGAGGCGATGACCGCAAGCAGAACCCACAGTATGTCAAGATTCATTTCCTAGCGCCTCTCCTTAACACAGCTTCCGTGTCGCTGTAGGGAATTTTCTTTCCTTTGATTTCGATATAGTTTTCCGCGCCTTTTCCGGCTATGACAACCGTGTCGCCTTCCTGCATTTCGTTCATGGCGTATGTTATCGCGTCGTAGCGGTTGACAAACGACCTGCAGTCGACGCCCGATACTCCGCTCTCGATGTCGGCTATAATCTTTTCGGGGTCTTCAAAACGCGGATTGTCCGAGGTCAAAATAACCATGTCGGAAAGTTTCGATGCCGTCATACCCATGATTTTTCTCTTTGAAGCGTCTCTGTCTCCCCCGCATCCGAAAACGGTTATCAGCCTTGCCTTTGTCAGCGTCCTTGCGGTGGTCAAAAGGTTTTCAAGCCCGTCGGGCGTGTGAGCGTAATCGATTATTATAAAGCCTTTGTTGTTCTTTAAAATATTGAACCTTCCGTCCACGGGTTTTAGGCGTCTTACGGCAGCTGTAATAACCTCCGACGACACTCCAAGCGCTTTTGCGGCGGTCATTGCGGCCATAAGGTTGTAAACATTGAACATTCCGTAAAACGGTGATTTTATATCCAAAATATCGTCGAAAAGATTGACGACAAATTTAGTTCCGTCCATATCGGGGAAGATGTCCAAAGCGAATACGTCGCTCGGCTCACTCGTGCCGTAGGTTACGGTAGTGACCTTGGCATTTTGAGCTATCTTGCGGCCCTCCTTGTCGTCCACATTGACGATGGCCAGCTTTGTATACTCGGGTGTGAAATACGAAGCCTTTGTTTCGGCGTATTTTTCAAAATTCTCGAAAAAGTCCAAATGGTCCTGAGTTATGTTGGTTAATATCGCGACATCCGATTTTATACCGTAAAGCTTTTTAAGGGCGATTGCGTGAGCGGAAACTTCCGACACCACAACATCCACGCCCCTGCAGCGCATCTGATTCAAAAGTTTGTTAAATTCATACGGGTCGGGTGTCGTAAGCGATTCCCCAACCTTTTCCCCCACTATAAAGTGGCCAAGCGTGCCTAAAAGACCGGTTTTGAACCCGGCGTAATTCAAAATCCCGTTTATCATGTGAGATGTGCTTGTCTTGCCGTTTGTGCCGATTACGGCCACAAACTTCATTCCGTTTGCGGGTTTTCCGAAGTAGTTTTGGCAAATGATACTGAAGGCTGCCCTTGCATCCTTGACCAGAACATACTTAATTCCTTCTCTTGGTTTTCTTTCCGTGACATATCCACAAGCTTTATCCTCTAACTCATTTATAAAATCATTTCCGTCGGCTTTCAATCCTTTTAAACAGATGTATAAATCCCCGTCTTTCACTTTGGTGCTGTCATTGGTTATGTCTCGTATTTCCGTTTCGGCGTCCATGTTGGTCTCAATGACCTCAACTCTTTCCAGCAGCTCTTTAAGCTTCATAACTGACTGTCCTCCTGAGGGATTTTTACCTCGGCGGCCGCGGCTTGCGATTTTTTTACTCTCCTTAGAGCAATTATTTCGCATTATCAGTGCCTTAATGCAAGCCGCCGAATGGTTTTTATATATTATTACAAGTTATTTATTAATTCAATAGAACCGCAAAACTAGACATTTTATACCGCCCTATGTGACAAAAAGTATCGTATTTCGCTTCGTTACAACAGCGCCCGCGTGCGGGAATTGCTCCTTAACGACATCGCCCTCGCCGTCGATTTCAACATATAGCCCTAGCTTTTTTGCGGCGTTCATGGCTTCGTTAACGCTCATTCCCGTATAATCTCCGAGCGTAAAGGGGGTTCCGTATAGTTCCGCTTCCTCTCCCATATATTTTGGTTGAATGTTAAGATATGAAAAGATTTGCTGGTAAATCTCACCCACAAAAGGCGCCGCGACCAAACTTCCGTAGTAGAGGTATCCCTGAGGCTCGTCCACTATAAAGAGCACCGCGTAGTTTGCTCCTTCAGTCAGCGAAAAGCCAAGAAACGACGATACATACTTGCCTTGCGCGATTGTTCCGCCCGCATATTTTTGAGCGGTGCCCGTTTTGCCTATGATTTCGTATCCCGGAACATGGGCGAGCTTGCCGCTGCCTAAGGTAACCACCGATTTAAGCATTTCGTTCATCAGCTTGCTGGTGCTTTCCGATATCACCCGCTTGCCTTCAAAGGGTTTCGCTATTTGGATAACTTTTCCGCTTACGGTATCAACGGCGCTCTTTGCTATGTGCGGCCTGACCGTTACTCCCCCGTTTACCACGGCGGAGGTAGCGGTTATAAGTTCAATGGGGGAAACCGCAACTGCCTGTCCAAAACCAATTCTTGCCAAATCGACGTTTTTAACACTCTCTTGGGCAATAAAAATTCCGCTTGTTTCGCCTTTCATGTCGATACCCGTCTTTTCGTGGAGTCCAAACGCCCTCATGTAATCATAGAACCTGTCAACGCCCAGCGCCAGAGCGCTATCCATAAACACGCAGTTGCAGCTTCGCTCCACCCCTTCCGCATAGCTGATGCTGCCGTGCCCCTGCGTCCTCCAGCAGCGGATTTTCTTACCGTCGACAACTCTTGAGCCGGGACAGTAGAACCTGCTGTGCTCGTTAAACAGCCCCTCGTTTAAAGCCGCGGCGGCAGTCAGTATTTTAAACGTGGAGCCGGGCTCATAGACGTTGGATACTATCATGCTTTTTGAGCGGGCAAACAGAGTATCGATATCGTCGCGCGGAACATTGTTCAAGTCAAAAGCGGGAGCTTCGGCAAGGGCTACAATTTCGCCCGTATTGTAGTCCATAATCACGCAAGCCGCGTTTTTGGCCTTGTATGTCTCCATCGCTTTGTTGACCGCGGCTTCGGCTATTCTTTGAATGTAATAGTCAAGCGTGGTTACTAAATTCATGCCGCCGATTGACGG
>JAAZIO010000205.1 GCA_012800805.1 Clostridiales bacterium
CCTCCTCATTGGCAGGTTTAAATCCTTAAGGCAGGAAGTTAAAAGCGTCGCCCTCGTCTCGCCGTATGGCCCCGACGGAAGAGTGTAGGTTCCGGTAATTAGCTTTCCGTTTAAATATACGCCCGTGCAAAGCACAACCGCCCTTGTTTGTATCCTTTCGCCGCCTGCAAGCTCCACACCCGTAACCGTGTCGCCCGCGGTAAGTATTTTTGAAACCTCGCCCTCCATAAGCGTAAGGTTGGGCTCTGCCCTTAAGGTCTCAAGCATTATCTTTGAATACAGCTTTCTGTCCGCCTGCGCGCGAAGCGAGTATACAGCGGGGCCCTTTGCCCTATTTAGCATTTTTATCTGAAGAAGCGCTTTGTCCGCGCACACGCCCATTTCGCCGCCCAGCGCGTCCACTTCCCTTACAAGATGTCCTTTTCCCGTGCCGCCTATCGAGGGGTTGCAAGGCATCATCGCTATTGCGCCTAAATTCAGCGTGACAAGGAGCGTTTTGTGCCCCATGCGCGCTATGGCGAGCGATGACTCAATGCCCGCGTGTCCTCCTCCTATAACTACCGCTTCGTATTTCATATTACTTTCCGACGCAGAATTTTTTGAAAATTCCGTCTATTATCTCCTCGCTTGCGACTTTTCCCGTGATTTTTCCCATACAGTCGGCGGCGGCCCTAAGCCCCACAATCATGAGGTCAACTGCCCCCTTTGCCCTTAGGGCGTCTTCAAGGTTTGACTCCGCCTGCTTTAAGAGCGAATAGTGCCTTTCCTCCGTTATAAACTCGGCGTCCTGGCTGCCCGCAAGATTTGCCAGCGCCTCGAGCAAAGCCTCCACGCCCTCGCCCGTTTTCGCGCTGATGCCGTAGACGCCGCCTTTTATGCCAAGCTTATCTCTATTAAGGTCGCATTTGGTTTGAACTTTAAAATACTCCTGCCCCTCTAAGGGTTTATAGGTAAATACGCCGCTTGGGGATAGCTCAAGGACGGCGTCTGCGCTCTTTAGGGCCTCTTTTGCCCTTTCGATGCCGATTTTTTCTATGGTTTCCGCGCTCTCTCTTATTCCCGCGGTGTCCGTAATTATCAGTTTTACGCCGTTATATTCAAGCGTTTCCGTAACTATATCTCTCGTGGTTCCCGGAATATCGGTGACTATCGTCCTTTCAAAACCAAGAAAAGCGTTCATAAGAGACGATTTTCCCGCGTTTACCTCGCCCGTAAGCACGACGTTTACGCCGTTTTTGGCCCTTCTTCCCGCTTTGAAACTTTTAAGCAACGCCCTTATTTTATCTAAAGAGCGTGACAAGACTTCCTCCGAAAGGGGCAATACTTCGTCCTCCATTTCTTCAGGGTAGTCGAGCGAAGCCTCAAGCGAGGAGGCAAGGTCGTATATTTCGCTCTCGATATCTTCGATTTTTTCCGTCAGCTCGCCTTTCATCAGGCGGTAGGCTGCTCTAAGCGACGCAGCGCTCTCTGCGCTAATCATGTTTATTACGCCCTCGGCGTCGGCAAGGCTAAGCTTTCCGTTTAAAAACGCGCGCTTTGTGAACTCTCCGTTTTCGGCAAGGCGAGCCCCTTTTGCCAAAAGGTCGGCTATTACGCCCTTAAGAAGCCTCATTCCGCCGTGGAGATGAAACTCCACGACATCCTCGCCAGTAAACGACGCGGGGGCTTTGAAATATACAAGATAGCCTTTGTCTTTGAACTCCGAGCCGTTGAAAGTGCCGAAATGCATTTTTTTCGGCTCAATAGAAAAAGACCCTGCGTCGAAAACGCTGAGGGCAATTTCCAGTGCGTCTTTTCCGCTGAGTCTGACAATCCCGATTCCCCCGTTGCCGGGAGGCGTGGATATTGCGCATATCGTGTCCATTAAAAACCTTTTTTGTATCCGAAGCTCTTGAATTTGGGCGGGCCCTGCCTTTTGTTTGGCTGCTTTGAAAGGGGAGCCTGCTGGTTAGACCTGACTCCGCCGGGCTTGGGGACGATGACCACATGGCGGTTGGGCTCTTCGCCCTCGCTTGCGGTGGTTGCTTTGTAGCTGTCTTGCAGCGCCGAGTGGATGATTCTTCTTTCAAAGGGGTTCATTGGTTCAAGCGCGACCTTTTTTCCCGTGCGGTAGGCTTTGTCCGCAAGCCTGTAAGCAAGGGAGATAAGGGTTTGCTCCCTCTTTTCCCTGTAGTTTTCGGCGTTGACGATAACTTTTTTAAAGCTCTTGCTTTCCTCGTTGATAACGGTCAGCGTAAGATACTGAATGGCGTCAAGCCCCTCTCCACGGTAGCCGATGACGGCGCCGCTTCCTTCGCCCACGATGTCAACATAAATGACATCGTCTTTTTCATGGGCAATGGCTTCGGCTTTTATACCCATTTTGTTTAAAATTCCGTTAACGAAATTTTCCGCTCTCTCAACGGGTGTGGGAATGAGCGTCATTGATACCGCCGCTTTTTGAAACAGCCCGCCGTTGTTAAGGACCTCCACTTTCACTCTGTCACGGGTGACGTTAAGTTGGCGAAGACCTTCTTCTATTGCGAGCTCCACTGATTGGGCTTTTACTTCTATGGTTTTATTCATATTCTCTCCTGATTACTTTCTGGATTTTTTAACATAGACGGGCGCCTCACCGTTTTTCCTGTCGATGAGCATGGTCGCCAGACTGTAGATTAACTGGAACAGTATGGAATACAGCGAGTTTACAAACATATAGAGCGTGAACGCCGCGCTGTAAAAGAGCGCGAACACGCCCATTAAAACGGGCATCATCCACTGCATCATTTTTTGAGACGCTTCCATGCCCGCCTGCGCAGGAGGCTGAGCCGCTCCCTGCGTTTTGCTCATAAGAAGCTGAGACAGAACGCTTAAGGCGACGGTCAGCGCGGGGAGAATCAAAAGACCGTTCCACTTGCCGTTCTTTCCGTAGCCGCCCGTTCCAATAAGCTTAGCCATTACGGTTTCGTAATCGCTTATCATTACGCCCTCGATTCTGGCGTTGGCAAAGCCTTTCTGCCCCGAGAACGAAGTATAGTCGGGTATTGCTTTTTCCCAGGAATCGGGAACAAAGATGTTGTGAATCCAAAGGAAGCTCGGCATCTGATAGTTTTCGGCAACCGCCGTCTGCGCCTTGTCTTTTGCAGCGGTTTCCGATACAGCCTTGATTTCGTCCACTTTGACGGGGTCCGCCTTTTCGGCATCGGTCAAAGCGTCGTAGGATTGCTGATAGATGTCGGTATACTCTTTGTCATACACGCTGGTGTAGGTGATAACCGCGTTTTTATATACGAGAGCGTTCTGGTAAGATACCATCTGCCTGAATCCCGAAAACACCACGATAAATACAACAAGGGTGATAAGCGTGGGCAGGCAGCTTCCCATAACTGAGTATTTTTCTTTTTTATAAAGCGCCATCTGCTCCTGCTGGAGGCGCTGCTTGTCGTTTCCGAACTTCTCCTGAAGCTCGTCAAGCCTTGGCTTCATGCGCTTCATTGCCTTTGCGTTTTTGCGCATGATGTGCTTTTGCCAAAAGTCGAAAGGCAGAAGAATCGTCTTTAAAATGACTGTAAACACTACGACAGTCCAGCCGAAGTTGCCCACCTTATCGTTCAGCACAATAAGAAACTTGGCCATAAAGTGCGTGGGCTCGTTTACTCCGTCATTGAAATTAACATTTGCGTTGTCGCGGTTGCAGGCGGTAAACACAAACAGCGACAGCAAAAGAACTGCCGCAAGCAAATAAATCAGAATCTTTTTTTTCCGCGCGTAACTTAAATGAGCCATTTTATTTTTCCTCGATAATTTTCGGGAACGGGGTCGAAACCTCCCCTGTGGAACGGCGTGCAGCGCATAAGCCTTTTAAGCCCCATCCCCACGCCTTTCAACGCGCCGTGCTTTACGACGGCGTCATACATATACATTGAACAAGTAGGGGTGTAAATGCAGCCGTTTCCCGTGTACGGGGAAATAAAGCGCTTGTAAAATCTCAAAAGCAAAAGGCAGATATATTTCACCTTAGCTTACCCGCTTTATTTAACAAGTCCTCCAAAGCCCGGCCCAGCTCGTGAAAGTCCATCTCCGCAGCCTGCGGCTTTGCCGAAACTATATATGAATAACCGCTGTCAACCCTGTCAATCAAAGCGCGGAAGTTTTCCCTTAAAAGGCGTTTGACGCGGTTCCTCACCACGCTTTTGCCTACCGCTTTGCTGACCGAAAATCCTACCTTTAACCCCTTGTTGGATTTGACAAAATGCAATACAAGCTTTGAGCTACTTACCGTTTCGCCCTTTTTGTAAATATACTTAAAAGCGTTGCTCGATTTTAAACGGTATTGCCTTTGCACTCTTACGCGGTCAGATTGTGTCTGCCTTTGGCTCTTCTTCTCGCTAAAACGTTTCTGCCGGTCTTTGATTTCATTCTGGCGCGAAAGCCGTGAACTTTCTTTGCCTGCCTCTTTTTGGGCTGGTATGTTCTTTTCATCTTTATATATCCTCCGATTGGTTTGCGAATAAAAAGCTGCTTTTAATTATATCTATTTTGCTTTTGTATTGTCAACTGATAATTACATGCTGTCGGGAGCGTCTATCCCAAGAAGCGCAAGTCCCGTTTTCAGCGTGTTTGAAACCGCCTCGGTCAAAAGAAGCCTTGCCTTTTTGACCCGCTCTTCGCTTTGCAGTATGCTGTGCGCTATATAAAAGCGGTTGTATTTTTCGCATATGTCTATAAGACTTCGGGATATCATGCAGGGTTCTCTAAGCCTTGCCGCTTTCTCGACAGCCTCGGGGAAAGCAAGCACCGCCATCGCCACATCGTATTCTTCCTTTTCTTTAAGGTCGGTCAGGCTTCCGTCCGAGCAATCCCCGCCCTTTTTAAGAACCGAGCGGCAGCGAGCGTTGGTGTATTGAATGTATGGCGCTGTTTCGCCGTCAAAATTCAACACCTTGTCGAAGGAAAAGACAATATCTTTGATTCTGTTTTGCGACAGCGCCGAGAATATGACCGCTCCAACGCCGACGCTTTCTGCTA
>JAAZIO010000022.1 GCA_012800805.1 Clostridiales bacterium
AAGATATTATCTTCCTTTTTTTCTTTCACATATCAGCTTCACTTTAAGCACATCGGCTTAAAAACTCTTTAATTTAAAGCTTATCGGATATAATGCAAAAACCTATAAGAATAATACTTTATTCACTTGCTTGCTAAATTAAATGGCGGCTTAAATTCTTATCTATTAAAGCTTAGCGGATTTAATTCAAACAAAAACATAAGGTAAGATTTTACACCTTTTTATGCTCTCGCATACTTAATGATATTGGCAAAAGCTCACACCCGATTAAAGCTTATCGGCACAAAATCTCATCCATTTTACTTAGGGCTTAATAATTCATACCTTTTAAAGCTTTGGCATAAATTATCCTTTTTAATTAACCGAAAAAGTCCAAGAAAGGGCCTACCCGCAAGATAATCTTGCGGGTAGAAATGAAGGAGAGAAATATATTTAAGGCGAGATTTTAGCAATTATAAAATTCGCTCTTAACTATGTTGGCTGTTTTTTGGGCTTTTATTCGCCCTTTGCGCAGTCGCTGCAATATCCTTGCATGACAACCGTAATTTTTGTAAGAGTCACGCCCATTTTTTCCGTAAGAAACTCTTTACAGCTGTCCATTTGCTCAAAGTTTAAGTTTACATCTATAACTTTTCCGCATCCGAGGCAGTGGAAGTGCGCATGCTCTTCTACGTTTTTGTCGAACCTGTCACCCGAGTCGGGTATCGAGATTCTTTTAAGCTTACCATCCGCCGCAAGCTGAGCCAGATTTCTGTAAACAGTGCCTAGGCTTATCGACGGGATAACCGCTCTTGCTCTTTCGCATATCGTTTCAGCGTCCGGGTGGTCACAACTTGCGAGCACGGTGCTTAATATTACTTGTTTTTGCACGGTTTTTCTCATTTAAACTCCAAGTAATCAATCTCGAACAAGTGTGCGGTTAGGGCTTATTGATAACGATTATCAGTAACATTAATATAGCACTCAAAAAAAGCTATGTCAATATTTTTTTGAAAAAATTACAAATTTTTCAAAATTTAGTGTTTTTGCTTAATAAATTTTAGTCAAACTAATTATTTGTAAAAATTTTTAAAATTGAATTTAAATTGTTTTTTGATTTTTGTTTGTTTTTTTATTACTAAGAATGTTAAAAGCCAAATAAAAAAGGCAGCTTACGCTGCCTTGGCAGGAGTAGTAGGAATCGAACCTACACCAAGGGAGTCAGAGGCCCTTGTGCTGCCACTACACCATACTCCATCGACGCATGATATTATAGATTATCTTTAGCTATTTTGCAATTATTTTTAATATGTTTGTTTTAAGATTTTTGCAAAATTAAAATCTTTTCAGGTCGTCATTTTCGGATTTGCCTTTTAAATCGGCAATAATTCTTGAGATGTTCATGTGGGCGATTCGGTATTCCTGAATGGATTTCTTTTGCATCTTGGCTTCGATTTCTTCCGCCTCTTCCCGCTTTCTTTTGTTGAAATCAACTTCTTCGGGCTTTTCCGCGGTTATAACAAGCACTAAAACATCGTCGTTTTCGACTTTCAAAAGGCCATCCGAAACAACGACCGAAGTCATCTCCGCATCGCTCGATTTTTTATATTGTAAAATGCCGGGGACGATTGCGGCGACAAGGTTGCTATGTCCCGCCAAAACACCGTATTGCCCGTCGACTAGCGGAACGACGAGCGAAACGCACTCGCCCTCAAAAAAAAGCCTGTCGGCGGAAAGTATGGACAGCCTAAACGGCGTCATTGTTTCCCTCCCTCAGCTTAGCCGCTTTTTCAATGACATCGTCTATTGTTCCGACATTATAAAAAGCCGCTTCGGGATAATCGTCCATCTGGCCGTCAATGATTGCTTTAAATCCTCTCAGCGTTTCGGACACGGGAACATACACGCCCTTAAGGCCGGTAAATTTTTCCGCCACATTCATGGGCTGAGATAAGAACTTCTGAATTTTTCTTGCTCTGCTTACAGTCTTTTTGTCTTCTTCGCTAAGCTCGTCCATACCGAGGATAGCGATGATATCTTGAAGCTCGTTGTATTTTTGCAGTATCTCCTGCACTTTTCTAGCAATCTGATAATGCTCTTTGCCTACGATATCGGGATCAAGTATTCTTGATGTCGAGTTAAGCGGGTCAACCGCGGGATAAATAGCCTGCTCGGCAATTTTTCTGCTAAGCACTGTCGTCGCGTCCAGGTGCGAGAATGTGGTCGCGGGAGCAGGGTCTGTTATGTCGTCCGCGGGGACATAAACCGCCTGAACCGATGTGACCGAGCCGTTTATGGTTGATGTAATTCTCTCTTGCAGCATGCCCATTTCTTCCGCAAGCGTGGGCTGGTAACCTACAGCGGACGGCATGCGGCCTAAAAGCGTGGACACTTCGCTTCCCGCCTGAACGAATCTGAATATGTTGTCTATAAACAGCAGAACATCTTTCTTTTCAACATCTCTGAAATACTCCGCCATCGTCAGCCCCGACAGGGCGACTCTCATTCTCACCCCGGGGGATTCGTTCATCTGTCCGAATACGAGCGCCGTTTTGTCCAATACGCCGCTTGCTTTCATTTCCGTCCAAAGGTCGTTTCCCTCTCTGCTGCGCTCGCCGACGCCCGTAAAGATAGAGTATCCGCCGTGTTCCGTCGCTATGTTATGGATAAGCTCTTGTATAAGCACGGTTTTGCCGACGCCCGCTCCGCCGAAAAGCCCTATTTTGCCGCCTTTCGGATACGGCTCAAGAAGGTCTATTACTTTTATACCCGTTTCGAATATCTCCACTACCGGCCTTTGCTCTTCAAAAGAAGGGGCTTTTCTGTGAATCTCCCATCTTTTTGCGTCATCGGGTATCGGCTCGCCGCCGTCTATGGGCTCGCCAAGAACATTGAACACCCTGCCAAGCGTGCATGAACCAACCGGCACGGCAACGCATGAGCCCGTGGCTTCAACATCCATACCGCGCGCAAGCCCTTCGCTTCCCGCCATCATAACGCAACGGACGGTGTTGCGCCCGACATGCTGAGCAACTTCCATAACTCTTGTTTCGCCGCCCGCTTCAACCTTTAGCGCTTCCCTGATTTTAGGGAGCCTGCCTTTTTCGAACTCGACATCGATAACGGGGCCCGATATTTCAACAATTTTGCCGATATTTTTCATAGCTATTCCTTATTATGCCTAAGCGCCTTTGCGCCCGAAGATATTTCGATTATTTCGTTTGTGATAGCTCCCTGACGAACACGGTTGAACTCAACTGTAAGCTCATCGAGAATCTTTTCGGCGTTGCGGTTGGCCGAGTCCATCGCGAGCATTCTCGCGTTCTGTTCGCTGCAATAGCTGTCCACAAGCGCGCCGTATATAAAGCCCGAAACATAGCTGTAGACTATCTGGTCCAAAACATCCGTCATTGATGGATAAAACTCAAAAGGCTTGGTTACTTCCTTTTCCACCGTAGGCGTCACAAACTGGGCCCTGTGGAATGGAAGCAATCTAAACGACGTGGCCCTCTCCCCTCTTGCGCTCTGGAAGTCAGTATATACAACATAAAGCTTTTGGATTTGACCCTTTTCATACATATCCAATAAAAGCGCGCTTATCTCCTCAGCTCTTTGGATTGTGGGGTTTTGCGCGGTATATAAAAAGCTGCGCTCTATAGGGATGTTTCTTTGCGCAAAATAATTTCTTCCGTATTCACCAACAACGAAAAGCTTGGTCACGGCGTGCCTTTCCATAATTTTTTGGGTTTCTTTTATGACATTGATGTTATATGCTCCGGCAAGGCCTTTATCCGCCGTAATGACAAGACACCCTATAATGCTGTCGGGCATGGAGCTTCCATCCGCGGGATAGAAGTATTTGCTTTCTATATCGCTGTCTATTCTAAATATCCTTTTTATCTCCGCAGAAACGGCGCCAAAAAACGGACGCGCGGCGTCAAGGGAACTTTTTGCCTTGCTTAGCTTGGTCGAGGCAATCAGATACATGGCGTTGGTTATTTTTTTTGTGTCCTTTACGCCCTTTATTCTGTTTTTTATCTTCTTAATATCCGACATCAGTTTTTCGCCTGAGCCGCCAGCGTTTTGGCAAGGCTTATAATCTTTGCTTTAATTTCGTCGGTATAGTCTCCCGCTTCGTCAATATATGAGCAAATTTCCGGCTCCGATGATTTTATGCGGCAAATCAGCTCATGGTTGACCTCAGAAACTTTGTCCGCGGGCAGGTCCTCGTATGCGTGGGATAGCGTCGCGATAAGCGTTATTACTTGCTCGTGGTGTTTTAACGGTGAATACTGCTCTTGTCGGAGCAATCTCATAAGGCCCTCGCCGTATGCAAGCTGGCGCTTTGTTATGTCGTCAAGGTCGCTGGCAAACTGCGAGAAAACTTCCATTTCCCTATACTGGGCAAGGTCAAGCCTAATTGTTCCCGCCGCCTTTTTCATGGCTTTGCTTTGAGCGTCGCCTCCAACTCTCGATACCGAGAGCCCAACGTTAACCGCGGGCCGCTGGCCCGAGAAGAACAAATCGCTCTCCAAAAATATCTGGCCGTCGGTGATGGAAATGATGTTGGTCGGTATATAGGCGGATACATCCCCCGCCTGCGTTTCGACAACGGGAAGAGCGGTAATGCTTCCGCCGCCTTTTTCGTCGCTAAGACACGCCGCTCTTTCAAGCAGGCGTGAATGCAGATAGAATACGTCACCTGGATAAGCCTCTCTGCCGGGAGAGCGCTCAAGAAGAAGACTTAGCGTTCTGTAGGCGATAGCGTGTTTTGACAGGTCATCGTAAACTATCAGCACATCTTTTCCCTTGTGCATAAAATACTCGCCCATCGCGCAACCCGCGTAAGGCGCAATGTATTGCATGGGAGCAGGCTCGCTCGCCGAGGCGTTGACTACTATCGTATAATCCATGGCGCCGTGTTTTTTCAGCGTATCCACAAGGTGAGCTACCGAGCTGGTCTTTTGTCCGATAGCGACATATATGCAAATTACGTTTTTTCCTTTTTGATTGATTATGGTATCTATGGCGATTGCCGTCTTGCCCGTCTGGCGGTCGCCTATTATAAGCTCACGCTGTCCCCTGCCTATCGGGAACATGGAATCTATTACAAGCAGTCCCGTCTCTAGCGGTTTTTTTACGGATTTTCTGTCTATTATGGTTGGCGCGGGTGACTCAAGCGGTCTGTAATCGGAGGCTTTGATAGACCCAAGCCCGTCTATCGGTGAGCCGAGCGAGTCGACCACCCTGCCCAAATATCCCTCGCCAACGGGAACGCCCGCCGTCTTTTTGGTTCTTTTTACTATGCTTCCTTCTGAAATTCCTTCCTCGTCGCCAAACAGTATGCAGCCGACCTTATCTCTTTTTAAGTCCTGCACCATGCCCTTTGTGCCGTTAGTGAATGAGACGATTTCGCCGTATGTGACATTCTCAAGGCCGCTAACAAGGGCTATGCCGTCACCCACGCTAAGCACCTGTCCCACCTCTTGAAACTCAGGCTCTAGGGAGGGCTTTAAAAAACTTTCTTTTATAAGAGGTATGATGTTTTTGTCTTTGCTGTCTTTTGCAAGGGACAATATGCTTTCTTCAAGCTTTGACAGATGCCATATCGGATTCCATTCAAACAGCTCAAAAAGAATGAGGTTTCCGTTTAAGTCTTTTCCTATCTCTATCTTAAAGCCGTTTATAACGGAAGCGTCTTTTTCAAAGGAAAGCTCAACGGGCGCGCCGTATCTTTTTTCAAGCAAATGCCGAAAGCGCCGCATCAAATCATCTTTTACGGGAGCGGCGCTTTTCATTATGGCTTTTATGGACTTATTTTGCTTTAGGCTCATCGGAAGCTCTCCTTTCTTCAGCCGTTAAAAACCGCTCCAGGGCTTTTTCGGATGACTGCTCAAGCAATACCTTCGTTGCCTCAACCGCAAGGCTGGCTATTTCCTTTCTGGCTTCGGCAAGTATATGTTCCTTCTCTTTCTCCGCCTGTTCTTTCGCGTCGGCTATGATTTTCTCGGCGCTCTTTTGGGCGTCTGATATCTTTGATTGCATTTCTAAAGTAATGCGCTGCTCTTCCATTAAACGCTTTTTTGCGAGCTCGCCGTCAAGCTCGTCTATTTTCCTCGCGCATTCCTCGTTAAGCTCCTGGGCTGCGGCGACTTTCTTTTTTGCCTCATCATCCATGTTTTTGTAGTATTCCTGCCTCTTGTTCATGAATTTGACGACAGGCTTATAAAGGAGCAAAAACAGCCCCGTAAACAAAATGACAAGGTTTAATAGGTGCAGTAATATCTGCTGCCAGTTTATGTTTAAAGGCACTTTTATTACCCCCCGTTACAGAACGAAAATAATTAAAATGGCAACTACAAGAGCGTAGATGATGACGGTTTCGATAAATACTAGGCCGAGCATCATGTTGGTGCGGATTTTACCCGCCGCTTCGGGCTGGCGCGCGATACCCTCGTTTGACTTCATTATAGTAATGCCCATGGCAAGCGCGCCCGCAAATGCAGCAAGGCCAACAACGATTGCCGCGGAATATGCCTTGCTTGCCTTTTCGTTTTGGACGGGCTGGGCGCTTTGTCCGTTTTCGCCGTCAGCGAGCGCAATGCCGGACGGCGCAATTATATATACCGCAAATATAAGCACGACGGCAAGCAGGGCCGCGATTATAAGTAGTGCCTTATTAGCGTTAAGATAAGTTTTCATTGTTAACCTCCGCTTTATAGGATAGCCTTTTTTTCTTTTTTGGTTTTGTTATGGCTGGGCTCTGCCGCATCGCCGTAGAAAATCGAGGTGAGCGTTGTCAATACATAGGC
>JAAZIO010000004.1 GCA_012800805.1 Clostridiales bacterium
CCGAGTTGTCATACGATGAAGACAACGCCATGTTTGAAATTAAAAGGATATATAAACACGAAAATAAAATATTTGAGATTTATATAAGATGGTTTGAGAAACCGTCATATTGGTTTGACAATATGCTTTATATTACTTTGCAGGACGCGACCATCAGTTATATTGGCTCTTTATCGGAGAATAATTTAGCTCGTTAGCTGAAAAAAGAAAATAAAAAATTTAACAAATTTTTTATTAAAAAACTTAATTTTTTGGGCGTAAAAAACTTGCATTTTAAAGTTTAATTATGTATAATACCGCATGTATCTGGGTGTGGCGCAGCTTGGTAGCGCGCTTGAATGGGGTTCAAGAGGCCGGAAGTTCAAATCTTCTCACCCAGACCAGACCGAAAAAACTCGCGGTCTTTTTATTTATAAAAAGTATATTGTTAAGCTTTTAGTTTAACAACTGCTTTATGGATGTTAAGCTTTGAGTTTAACGACTGCTGTATGGATGTTAAGCTTTGATTCTATAACTTTTCTAATATAAAAGAGATTTTTAAACTGCAATATAAATGTTTATTTAATTGTTTAATTAGCTTTAATTAACCGTTTAGCTCTTTGTATTTTTTGACTTTATAGGTTATCGTAAAAATAAATATTCCCGCCGCAAGAGTAATGCAGCTTGCTACTATCGCTGCAATCTGGGCGTTTGTAAGGCCGCCCATTTTAAGGTTTTCTTCTTTGATAAAGCCCGTAATTTTGCCAACTCTTATCTGGTAATAGCCGTTTACATTGTCGGATATTATCGTAACTTCCGTGCCGTCGGTTATTGAATCTATTATTGTAGAGTCACTTTGGGGAAGGGCGTAGATGTTGACTTTAGTCCCTATCCTCCCGCCTTCGGCTCTTCCGTATTTTATTTCCTTGTTTGTAAGTTCCGTATTGTTTTGTGCGGTAACGGTTGATAAGGGCACAAAGTATACGCTGTCGTTATACCTTACCCTATACCAGCCCCCAGGATTTTTAAAGCCTCCCGCGTCGCCTATTGCGGTAAAGGTTTCTTCTTGGCTAAGCGTCAATACCGTTGCCCCGTCTGCGGGATAGGAGTATAATTTCACGGTTGAGTGCAATGCCCTTAAAGTTGTTGCGTTAGGCGTTTTCTCCTCAAGGGCGGAAAGGTCTTTTGCGGGAATGTAACCAAGCTTTCTTTCATAAAGGACATACTTAAAATAGGGGTCTTCGCTTTTATCCTCAAACACTAAAACCACGCTGCCGCCCTCAACCAAGCTCATGCTCTCAAAGTTTCTTCTGTCCTCATAAAAAACAGTTGATTTGGTTTTGTAAGGATTGATGTTTAAATTATCGGATAGCTCGGGCTTTTGAGTGGGTGTGAATTCCGCTTTGGTTATGTATCCTGTGTCAATATCAAGTTTAGCCAGAAAACTTCTTGACGATAAAAAGTAAACATCACCGCCCGCGGATGAGAAAAGCGCGGATATTTCACCCGTAGAAATTCCTTTGCGGCTTAGGGAGAGTGCGCGTTTTTCCGTAAAGCTCTCAAGTGTTCT
Source organism: Clostridiales bacterium (assembly GCA_012800805.1). Taxonomy (GTDB): domain Bacteria; phylum Bacillota; class Clostridia; order Christensenellales; family CAG-917; genus JAAZIO01. The sequence continues at coordinate 1,550 of JAAZIO010000004.1, forward strand.
TTCGTAGTATTTAATCACTCCTCCCGGGAAAGAGGCCAGTATATTGCCGACATAGTCCACTTCGAAGTCCGTGGCGTTTTTAAGCTCGCTCAGCTGGGGAACCGAAACAAGTGAGCCGCTTGCCGAATACGCGACAAGGCCGAATCTGTCTAAAAGATATAATATCTTGCCGCTCTCGCTGGCGGCGATTTTTTTGCCCTCTGAAGTCTTTGCGAACGGAAGCAGGGAGAAACCGTTAAAGGAGTATATATTAGACTCCGTCATGGCGTAAAGGGCGGTCTCTCCGGAGGAGAGCGACAATATTTCTTCGTTGGTTGAAAGGGAAAATTCCGCTGTTATCTTGCCGTTTTCAATTCTTGATATTTTGTTTCTGCTTGCGGCGTAAACCGCTCCGTTAAATTTTGTCAAAGAATTCGGAGAGGGAAGGGAAACAGCCGACGCATTGTTATCGCCGTATATTATTATTCTGTCGTTGCCTTTATCGGCGATATAGTATTTACCGTCAAACAGCAAAACATCCGAGGGGTTTTTTAGGTGCGTTATATCATTTGATGATTCCGCAACGGTTTTAACCGCGTTTAGTCCTCTTCCGTCAAACTCGAAGTACCTTGCGGGAGAGCCGCTTCCGTCAACTGCCCAAAATCCTTTGGTGTCGCCCGAAATCGGCGAAGCTATGCGGTAATTTAGAGCGCATGAGGCAATCAAGCCGCCGTCAAGAGTATATACTTTGACGGTATTGCCGTTAGCCTTGTCGAGGGCGTAGATATAATCGGATACTGCGATATCTATACTCCCGGAACTTTCAAAAACGAAAGACGGGACATTGAAACCGGGATAATACAAATTATCCGCATACAGGCGATACAGCTTAAAAGTAAATGAGCTTACATCAAAGGAATAGGAATAAATAAAACCGTCGGTTACGGATATTCTTGAGTTTCTAAGCTCTTTAAAGTTGCCATCGTAAAATATAATCAGCTCGCTGTCCCAAATTGTAATGTCTCCGCTTATTGTGTCCGCCGCATAAAGCTTTTTATGGTCGGATAAAATAACACGCTCACTAGAAAATGAAGAGAATAGCTCAATGCTTCCGTCGGTTTTTGAAGCGGAATAAATATCTTTGCCCTCAGAAAAATAAATGCAGCCGTCGTAAAACGCAATGGATGTCGGGGAGTGGGGGGTAAGAGAAACGCTGTCGCCGTCCGAGAAGAAAACACGGTTTAGCTCATCGTCGTATACTGCGTAACCGTCGTTTGCGGGGAAGGCAAATTTTGCTGAACTTAGCTGTATGTAATCCGAAACAGGGTATATCAAAGAAAAATCGCTGCCCAAGTCCTCCTCGCCTGCAAAGGCGATATAGTCTCCGCAAATGGTTACGGAGAGAGTAGCAATGACTATGAGTATGGTCAAAACTGTTAGGCTTAAATATTTTTTCATTTCTTGTAAAATTATATCTTATTTTAATGCCAAGCGCAAGGTTATAGATTTTATAAGAATACTTTTTGTTGCAATTGAATTGCCTTTCTGTTATCCTTAAAAAGGAGTAAATATATGGGAAACAGAAAATACCGCAAAGCCGTCCATAAGAAAAAACCGCAGAGCGCGCCCTTAATTGACCAATCCGTTGAGGCCGCGGCTTCCGCTATTTCAATAGAGGAACTTGGGTTGTCGCCATCTACGGTTCAGCTTCTTTTAAAAAACAACTTTAAAACAGCGGCGGATTTGGTCAAAAAGACCGAAAAGGATATGTATCGTGTCCAGACGCTGAACAAAAAGATATTAACGGAAATCGTTACGGCTTTATCAAAGCGTGGGCTTAAATTATTGGATAGTCCGCAAACAGAGCAGCAAAAAAGAAAGGAGCCTATAAAGCCCATTCAAAAAGGCGGGAGCGAGGTCAAAGAAAACAAACAGCAGGATAACAAAAGTGCCGCGATGCCAAAAAACAAGGCGTCCGATAGACCGCAGCCAAAAGCTGAAGAAAAACCGCAGATTAAAACCCCGTTGCCTCCCGAGGAATGGAGAAAAGTCCAAAGGGGCAACAAGTGGGGTTTCTTTGACGGCGTCAAAACGGTTATACCTCCCATGTATGACGAAGTGTTCCATTTTAAAGAGGGTCTTGCCTGCGTTGAGCTTGACGAAAAATGCGGCTATATAGACACTCAAAACAACTTGGTTATACCCTGTGAGTATGAAACCGCTTTCAGCTTTTCAGAGGGCTATGCCGTTGTTGTAAAATCGGGATTGTGCGGCTATATAGATAAGAACAACAATGTTGTGGTAGATTTCCAGTTTGACGCAGCGAC
>JAAZIO010000023.1 GCA_012800805.1 Clostridiales bacterium
AATGCAAAGAATAAAGCTTGAAAGCATAGAATTTTTTTGATAGAATAAACTGGTAATTTATAATTTACGCAATAAATCTGGCTTTTGCCGAAAGGAGCGAGTATGAAATTTTACAATGTGTCTGCCAAGGAAGCCGTTGAAAGTCTTGCGACTTCCGACAGCGGCTTGACGCCTGAGGAAGCATCAAAGCGTCTTGCCGAATATGGTAGAAACGAGCTGGACAAGGGCAAAAAGAGAAACATCATCTTAAAGTTCTTTGACCAGTTCAAAGATATAATGATTATCGTGCTCTTGGTCGCGGCCGTAGTATCCGCGGTTATAGCGATAGTCCAGAAAGAATATGCCGACTTAATAGATGCAGGCATTATTCTTCTTATAGTTATAGTAAACGCGATTATAGGTTTGGTTCAAAGCGAGAAAGCCGAAGCCGCGCTTGAAGCTTTGAAAAACATGAATAAACCTATAAGTAAGGTCATACGCGGCGGCGAAGTGGTTAAAGTTAAGAGCGAAGAGCTGGTGCCCGGCGACATAGTAGTTCTTGAGGCAGGCGATGTTGTTCCCGCTGACATTCGTCTTATCGAAACCGCATCTATGAAAATAGAGGAGGCCGCTCTTACGGGAGAATCTGTGCCCACCGAAAAGGATTGCGAGGCCATTTGCCCCGAAGACGCTCCGCTTGGCGACCGCAAGAATATGGCATACAGCACGGGTATTGTTACCTACGGCAGGGGCAAAGGCGTTGTTACGGCTACGGGCATGAAGACGGAAGTCGGTAAAATTGCAAAGATGCTCTCCGAAGCCGACAACGAGGATACTCCTTTGCAAAAGCAGCTTGCAAAAACGGCAAAAGTTCTTTCAGCTATCGTTTTAATTATAGCTGTAATAATATTTGCTGCCTCCCTCTATCGCGGATGGGGCGGAAACATGATTGATGTAGTTATAGAATCGTTTATGACGGCGGTTGCAATCGCTGTTGCGGCTATACCCGAAGGTCTGCCCGCAGTAGTAACTATTGTCCTTGCCATAGGCGTCCAGCGAATGAGCGAAAGAAAAGCGATTATAAGACATTTGCCTGCAGTTGAAACGCTCGGTTGTTGCGAGGTTATTTGCTCGGATAAAACGGGAACTCTTACGCTCAACCAGATGACTGTCAAAGGCATATTTACACTGTCAGCAGGAAGCTACGAGGTGGAAAAAGAAGATAAAAAAGCGGATTATTCCGTAGACCTTTTGATAAAGGGCATGGTGCTTTGCAACGACACCGTTATAGGGGAGGACGGGAAGCTCCTTGGCGACCCCACCGAAACGGCGCTTGTCGCTTACGCACAGTCTCTTGGGCTTGACGCTCAAAAAATCAAAAATCTTAACGAGAGAATAGGTGAAATACCGTTTGACTCAAAGCGCAAGCTTATGTCAACGGTTAACAAAGGAGCCGAAGCAACCAGAGCTTACATCAAGGGCGCTCCCGACATTTTGATTGAAAAATGCTCAAAGATTCTCGACGGAGAAAATATCAGGCCAATCACACAGGATGACATTAAAACCATAAGCGAAGCCAATAAAGGAATGGCTAAAAAAGCTCTTCGCGTTCTTGCGGTAGCTATAAAAATCGATAACATAGATAAGCTTGAAACGCTTGAGCAGGACATGATATTTGTCGGACTTGTAGGTATGATTGACCCGCCGCGCCCCGAGGTAAAAGAAGCGGTAAGGGTTTGCAGAAGGGCCGGAATGCGCCCCATAATGATTACAGGCGACCATGTTGACACCGCAAGCGCAATCGCAAAAGAAATCGGCATACTTCGTCACGGCGATTGGGTTATCACTGGCGCCGAGCTTGACAAGATGTCAGATGAAGAATTCCATAAAAACCTTCACAAATACCGTGTATTTGCCCGCGTAAGCCCCGAAAACAAGGTAAGAATCGTCAAAGCGTTTAAGACATTCAAAAAGATTGTAGCAATGACGGGCGACGGCGTAAACGACGCTCCTTCAATCAAGAGCGCGGATATCGGAATCGGCATGGGCATAACTGGCACGGACGTATCAAAAGGCGCCGCCGATATGGTACTGGCTGACGATAACTTTGCCACCATAATCGCCGCTGTGGAAGAGGGAAGAAAGGTTTACGCGAACATCACAAAGGCGATACAGTTCCTGCTTTCCGCAAACATCGCGGAAGTGCTGTGTCTGTTTATATCAACCGTGTTCCTTACGATAATTCAGCCCGACCTTAAGTTCCTGACACCCGTTATGATACTTTGGGTCAACCTCGTAACGGACTCTCTGCCCGCTCTCGCGCTTGGAAAAGAGCCCGCGGAAAAAGATATAATGGACTACCCGCCGAGAAAAACGGGACAAAGCCTTTTTGCCGGCAAAATAGGAAGGGATATACTGATTCAAGGCATAATGCAAACAGGCCTTGTAATGCTTGCTTTCTGCATAGGCGCTTTTGTAATGCAATCTCAGCATCCGTGGATTCACGATAACAAAGAGGGCATGACAATGGGCTTTATAACCCTTTGCTTCATCCAACTCTTCCATGCATACAATATGCGCTCGCAAACGCATACCATCTTCAACAAGCGTTTCTTTAAAAACGGCATCATGAATATAGCGTTCCTTGTGGGCGCGGCTCTTACGGTGCTTGCGGCTTATATCGACGTCTGGGCCAATACGGAAATCTTTGGAACCGTAGCCTTAACGCCAATTGACTGGCTCATTTGCATAGCCTGCGCTTTTGCAATCGTGCCTTTGGTTGAAATTCAAAAGATAATTGAAAACGCAGTAAAGAAAGCCAAAGAGAAAAAATCTCACAGAGCAGAAATGAGCGAGGAAGAGATATTGTCCGAGCTGGACGAAAACTTCAACAAGTCTATGGAGGCGACCTTTAATGAGATTTACGCTCAAAACGCCTCATCCGCCGAAAGCTCAAAGCAATAAAAAAATAACCATATAATAATTAAAGAGAGCGGAAACGCTCTCTTTTTTGTCTAAAAGCCGCATATATGCATTATGAGCTGGGGGTAAATTATATAAATTTGTCGAAAAAAGTAAAAAAGAGAAAAAACACGCAAAAATACTAGCAAAAGTCAAAAATAAACAAAAAAATCTTGCTAAAAAATGCCAAATTCATTTGCAATTTGAAAACCACGGGTATATAATCTAGGTGAATTTAAAAAAGGGAGGGCTATAAAAATGCCGGAGAAGAAAACAAGCGGCGAAGTTAAAGAAAAAACCTACACGCTTAGCATAAACGTTAAGCCGGTCGGAGGCGCGGCGTTTGCGGAAGAAATTTATGTGGTCGGCAACATACAAAAGCTCGGAGAATGGGAACCCAAGAAAGCCAAGGCTTTAAAGGCTGCGGGAGATAAATATACCGTAAATGTTACGGGTCTTAGCATGGGAACGGAAGTTGAATTTAAGGTGCTTTGCGCAAAATCCTGGGATAAAGTAGAAAAGGGCGCAAACTTTGAAGAAATTCAAAATCATGTCGTTACGGTTAACGGAAAAACCGTGGTTGATGTTGAGGTATACAACTGGGCTTAAGATAATAATTTGCTTTTCTCATATATCTTCCCTGAAAAAAGGAGCGGCAGCTCCTTTTTTCTTATTAAACACATATAAAATAAAAAATTACCCTTGATATAAAAATAAAAAATTATCCTTGATTTAAATAGCGTCTTAAATATTAAATAATTACAAAAAAAGATAATACTTAACTAAACGAAAGCAATAAAAAAAGCGGCATAAGCCGCTTTTTTTTATATTCTTATTAAATTCCGTAATGGCGTTTTATGATGGATTCAGCTTTTAAAAGAGCGTCACCGTTAATGCAGCAGGAAATCTTGGTTTCGCTTGTCGTTACGGCATAAAGGTTTACGCCCGCCTTTTTTAAAAGGTTAAAAACCTCAAGCGCCACGCCGCTTCTGTGCTCCATTCCCGCGCCCTCAATCGTAAGTTTTGCAGTTCCCGAAAGCGATGTGAACGCGGTTTTACCTAAAAGCCCGAACATCTTATGACTGTCGCCGTCGGATAGCGTAAAGCTTACAAGGTATGTTCCGTCGGCGTTTTTGCCCTGAGATATCATGTCAAGGTTAATTCCGCTTGAGGCAATCTGGCTGAAAAGCTCAAGCATATCGTCCATGGTAATTGAGGGAACCGTTACAAGAGTTACGCCCTTTTCGCCCGTAACCGCAGTTACCGCATAAAAGTCGCCAAGGATGGAGTTCATGTCATAAAGGCCTGAGCTTTTATCCATAAGGTATCTTGCCGCTCTCAGCGCTCCTTGAGCAAATACGTCTGTGCTCTCGGACTCATGCGAGAGAGTGACTACCTCGCCCGTTCCGAAAAAGTGAACATCGTGTTTTCCGACAACCGTTCCGCCTCTTACGGCATGAATGCCGATTTCCTTTTTTTCACGGCGTTTTGAGGTTGCGTGGCGTCCAAAGACGGGGCTGAGCTCTCTTACTTCGTTTATCGAGTTATATAAAGTGAGCGCTGTGCCGCTGGGTGAGTCCAGCTTTCTGTTATGGTGTGTTTCAACAATTTCTATGTCAAAATCGTCGCCCAAAAATTTAGCGGCTTCTTTTGCGAGCGAGGCCAAAAGATTTACACCAAGCGACATATTGCTTGCTTTAAAAATCGCAATCTCTTTTGAGGCCAGCCTGATTTTTTCGATTTGCTCTTGAGTATGTCCCGTTGTCGCTATAATTACCTTAGTCTTGTTTTTCAGCGCATAGGAGAGCAGGTCATCAAGCGTCGACGGGTTGGAAAAATCGATGATGATGTCGCATGAGAGATTAGAGTCGGCAAAAGTGGAAAAAATGGGGTATGAAGTCTCCGACTTGAATCCGTCCACGCCGAACACGATTTCAAACTCTTTTGAATCGATAAGTGTTTTTGTAATGGTTCTTCCGATGCGTCCGCTGGCACCGCAAAGCGCAAGTTTTATCATTTACAGAAATTCCTTAAGTATTTTAATCAGTTCTTTTGCGTTGTCGTTTGACATCTCGGTAAGGGGCAGCCTTAGCGTTCCCGAGCATAGTCCCATAAATTCCGCAGCTTTTTTGACGGGTATGGGATTGACTTCTGAAAACAGCACTTTAATTAAGGGCATCATCTGAAGCTGCATTGAAGCCGCTTTCTTTAAGTCGCCGTCAAAGAACGCCTTGCACATATCGGATACGAAGCGAGGAACTACGTTTGAGGCAACGGAGATAATGCCGTCGCCGCCGAGAGCCATCGTTGCAACGGTAAGCGAGTCGTCACCCGAAAACACCTGAGCGCTGCCTCCAACCAAACGGATAACTTCTTGAATTTGCTCCATATTGCCGCTGGCTTCTTTCACGGCTCTGATGTTTTTATGCTCGCATAGCGTTTTGACGGTCTTTGGGAGCATGTTTACGCCCGTTCTTCCGGGAACATTATACAAGATGATGGGAATGTTGACGCTGTCGGCAATTGCTGTATAATGCCTAACTAAGCCCTCCTGCGTGGCTTTATTATAGTAGGGCGTAACGATAAGCAAAGCGTCGGCGCCAAGCTGCTCCGCCTTTACGGAGTTTTTTATAGCCTGAGCGGTTGAGTTAGCGCCCGTGCCCACGATAACGGGAACTTTGCCCTTTAATGTTTCAACCGCAATCTTTATGACTTCCGTCTTTTCCTCGTCCGTCATTGTAGCGGGCTCGCCTGTTGTGCCTAAAACAACGACTGCGTCCGTGCCGTTTTCAATCTGATAGTTTAAAAGACGGCGGAGTGAATCGCGGTCTATTCCGTTGTCAGAAAACGGCGTGATTAACGCCGTTGCCGAACCCTTAAAAATCATTATTTTCTTTCCTCCGAAGCCTTTTTAATAAGAAGCTCGAGAATCTGGACCGCGTTGGTTGCGGCGCCCTTTCTGATATTGTCGGCCACGCACCAGAAGTTTATGCCCGACTCCACGCTGTCGTCAATTCTTATTCTTCCGACATACACCTCGTCATGGTCGGCGACATCCAAAGGAGTGGGGTAAACGCCGTTCTTTGTGTCGTCCATCAATATGACGCCGGGAGCGTTTTTAAAAGTTTCCATGACCTCTTCTTTGGTGCAAGGGGATTTGAACTCCACGTTAATTGATTCGCTGTGTCCATGGAAGACAGGAACTCTTACGGTGGTAGCGGTGATTTTCATGCTGTCGTCATGCATGATTTTCTTGGTTTCCGCAATCATCTTCCATTCTTCCTTGGTGTATCCGCTCTCAAGGAAAACATCGATGTGGGGTATTACATTATATGCGATAGGTCGAGGAAATTTCTTTGGCGCCTCGCCTTTGATACCTTCCTGAAGGTCCATAAAGCCCTGCATGCCCGCGCCGGATACCGCTTGATAGGTGCTGTATACGATACGCTTTATGCCAAAGCGCTTTTGAAGCGGCTTTAAGGCGACAACCGCCTGAATGGTGGAGCAGTTGGGGTTTGCGATGATACCGCTGTGCCAGTTTATGTCCTCGGGGTTGACCTCGGGAACGACAAGGGGAACATTTTCATGCATTCTCCACTGGCTGGA
>JAAZIO010000024.1 GCA_012800805.1 Clostridiales bacterium
TGGGAACGGTCACGGAAATATACGACTATCTGAGACTTTTATACGCCAGGGTCGGCATACCTCATTGCCCCATATGCGGTAAAGAGATAGCAAAGCAGACCGTGGACCAGATAGCCGACAAGGTTTTGGAAAGAGGCGGAAAAGTCCAAATAGAGGCTCCCGTCGCAAGAGGCAGGAAAGGGGAATATTCAAAGCTTTTCGACAATCTCAAAAAAAGCGGCTTTGTAAGGGTGAGAGTTGACGGAAACAACTATACCCTTGATGAGGAAATCAAACTTGACAAGAACATAAAGCACACGATTCATGTCGTTGTGGACAGAATAGTTTGCACAGAGGGCGTAAGGCAAAGGCTGACCGACGCCCTTGAAACGGCAATCAATCTGGCGGAAGGGCTTGTAGCGGTAAATTTCGACGGCGAGGAAGTGCTGTTTTCAACTTCATATTCCTGCCCCGACTGCGGCATATCGTTTGAGGAACTGACGCCTCGCTTGTTTTCGTTCAACAATCCATACGGGGCGTGTCCGAAATGTTCTGGTCTTGGCAATAAAAACGAGATTGATATAGATAAACTTATAGTTGATGAAAATCTAAGCATAAACGAGGGCGCGATTAAGGCGAGCGGCTGGAGTATGGAAAGCAGTCAGATAAGCAATATGCAATTTAGAGCACTTGCCAAAGCTTACGGATTTTCGCTTGACACTCCCATTAAAGACCTGCCCAAAAATATTTTGAACATCATATTCTACGGCAACGGCGGCGACAAAATCAAAATGCGCTACGACACCAGCACATTCTCGGGCAGTTACTATGCCGCATACGAGGGAATCGCCAACAATCTGCTTCGCCGTTACAACGAAACCGAGTCCGACTTTGTAAAGGCGGAAATTTCACGCTATCTTAAAAGCGTTCCCTGCGCCGAATGTGGGGGAAAAAGGCTTAAAAAAGAGGCGCTTTCCGTAACCGTCGGCGGAATAAATATATACGACCTTTGCTCTCTCCAGATAGCGGACGCCGATAAGTTCATAGAGAATTTAAAGCTTGATGCCACCGAGGAGATGATAGCCCACAGCATACTAAAAGAAATCCGCGCGAGGTTTAAATTCTTGATTGACGTGGGGCTTGGCTATTTAACTTTAAACCGCTCAGCGGGAACGCTTTCCGGCGGCGAAGCGCAAAGAATAAGGCTTGCGACCCAGATAGGCAGCGGGCTGACGGGCGTTTTGTATATACTGGACGAGCCGAGCATAGGGCTTCACCAAAGGGACAACCGAAAGCTTTTAAATTCGCTTAAGGGGCTTCGCGACCTCGGCAACACGCTTATTGTCGTAGAGCATGACGAGGAAACGATTATGGAGGCGGACTTTGTCGTCGACATTGGCCCCGGCGCCGGTGTCCACGGCGGCGAGGTTGTGGCGGCGGGCACCGTGCAGGACATCATGGCTTGCGAAAAGTCGATAACGGGACAGTATCTTTCGGGCAAAAAGAAGATAGAAATCCCAAAATACAGGCTTGAGCCTAAAGGTTTCTTTACCGTTAAAGGCGCGCGCCAAAACAATCTTAAAAATATCGATGTAGATATACCGATAGGCGTAATGACGGCGGTAACGGGCGTTTCGGGAAGCGGAAAGTCAAGCCTTGTAAACGAAATCATATATCCAGCTCTTGCAAGAAAACTCAGCGGCTCAAGGATTGCCGCGGGAGACCATGACGAGATTATCGGCGCCGAAGCGTTCGATAAGATAATAGACATCGACCAAAGCCCGATTGGAAGAACGCCAAGGTCAAATCCTGCGACTTATACGGGAGTTTTCTCTCCGATAAGAGACTTATACGCCACGCTCCCCGAGGCCAAAGCGCGAGGATACAAGGCGGGCAGGTTTTCGTTCAATGTCTCGGGCGGCAGGTGCGAGCACTGCGAGGGCGACGGAATAATTAAAATCGAAATGCACTTCTTGCCGGATATCTTCGTGCCTTGCGATGTGTGCAAGGGAAAGAGATATAACCGTGAAACTCTTGAAGTAAAATACAAGGGAAAGAGCATAAGCGATGTCCTAGACATGACCGTTGAGGAAGCTACCGAGTTTTTCTCAAATATCCCGAAAATCAAAAACAAGATAGAAACCCTGAACGAAGTAGGCCTTGGATACATCAAACTGGGACAGTCTGCTACAACGCTGTCGGGCGGCGAGGCTCAAAGGGTAAAGCTTGCCACGGAGCTTAGCAAAAGAAGCACGGGACGCACCCTTTATATCCTTGACGAGCCGACAACGGGCCTGCACACACATGATGTGGCAAAACTGATTACGATACTAAGGAGGCTGGTTGAAGCTGGCAACACGGTAATAGTCATAGAGCATAATCTTGATGTGATAAAAGTAGCCGACTATATCATTGACCTTGGCCCCGAAGGCGGCGAGGGCGGCGGAAGGATAATAGCCAAGGGAACTCCCGAAGATATAGCGAAAAACCCAAACAGCGCAACGGGGGAGTATCTAAAAAAAATCTTGAAAGTATAAACGCGCAAAAGCGCGTTTTTTTATTTAAAATTAAATAATCAATATTAATTTGCGACGAAAGAAATTTATTGGCTAATTAATCTTTATAAAATTCTCCTTATAAAGTGAAAACAAAACGCAGATTGTAGCTATTGGTTAACATCAATTAATTTTTACAGAAATGAATTAAAAATAGGCTTTACATTGAGGCTGTATTTTTGTATCATTGACTAAAAACTATATAAGGTGTCAAATGAGCTTAGCGGACGATATTTTTATTCAAAATTGCAAAGATATTTTGGAAAACGGTTTTTGGGATACCGAGTTTGATGTGCGCCCGCGTTGGTCGGACGGCCAAAAAGCCCACACGGTTAAAAAATTCTGCATAGTAAACCGCTACGACCTTGAAAAAGAGTTTCCCATAATCACCATAAGAAAAACCAACTTCGAAGCGGCGATAGATGAGATTTTATGGATTTGGCAAAAAAAGTCAAACAACATAAAAGACTTAAACAGCCATATTTGGGACTCATGGGCGGACGAAAACGGCAGCATAGGCAAAGCATACGGCTATCAGGTTGGCGTAAAGCATAAATACCCTGAGGGCGAGTTTGACCAAGTGGACAGGGTGCTTTTTGATTTAAAAAACAATCCGCAGTCAAGAAGGATAATGACAAACATATACAACTTTTCCGACCTTCATGAAATGCGGCTGTATCCTTGCGCGTATTCCGTAACCTTCAATGTGGTTAACGGTAAGCTTAACGCAATCTTAAACCAGCGCTCGCAGGACTTCCTTGTGGCTAACAACTGGAATGTCGTGCAATACGCCGTGCTTGTCCATATGTTCGCTCAGGTGTCGGGGCTTGGGGTTGGCGAGCTTGTTCATGTCATAGCCGATGCCCACATCTACGACCGCCATGTTAATATAGTTGAGGAAATCGTTAAAAATCCAAGATACGAAGCGCCGAAGTTTGTGATGAACCCCGATATAAAAAACTTCTACGACTTTAAAGTTGAGGATTTTAAGCTTGATAATTATTTATACACACCCCTTAAGCAAAA
>JAAZIO010000025.1 GCA_012800805.1 Clostridiales bacterium
CGCTGCACCAAATACAGCTCAAGCGATTTTATGGAAAGCACGGACTTTTCCCTCGACGTAAGCGTTATGGATGACGCTGTATAATTAATAATTGCCTTTCGCAAAAATTAAAACGCAAAGCTAAGCTTTGCGTTTTTTTATTATATTGAGATTTTGTAAGTTTGTGCTAAAATAAATTTATGAACGATTTCGATGTATTCATTATCGGCGGCGGGGCGGCGGGCCTGTTTATGGCAAAGTGCCTTGACGGCTCGGGGCTGAAAGTAGCGATAGCCGAGAGCAACGCAAGAGTCGGCAAAAAGCTTCTTGCGACGGGCAACGGCAAGTGCAACCTGACAAACCTTGATTTAAACTACGCTCACTACAACAACCCAAGGTATGTGGAGCAGTATCTTTCAAGGTTTGGCGCGGTTGAAACCATCAACGCCTTTGAAAAATTCGGGCTTTTGACAAAGGTTATCGATAAGCGCGTTTATCCCTATTCCGAGTGCGCCGCAACGGTTTTGGATGTGTTAAGATTGCGCCTTAAAGTCGATTTGTATCCCGATACCACCGTGACTTCTCTAACCCCTAAAGGCGAAGGCTATAAAATCTTGGCAAAGTGCGGAGAAGAAACAAAAGTATATTATTCAAAGGCAGTCGCTCTTGCGACGGGAAGCCCCTCTACGTTTGGCAAAGACAGCTTGGAGCTTTATAAAAAGCTGGGTCATTCTGCATCCAAATTCAGGCCTTCGCTTTGTCCGATTAAAGTTGATAAAAACGCTATCAAAGGGCTGTCGGGGGTAAGGATAAAAGGCGGAGTCAGATTTAACGGAAGATACGAAGTTGGCGAGATACTGTTTAAAGACTTTGCCTTAAGCGGTATCGCAATATTTAATATGTCCGGCGAGATAGCAAGAGGGGCAAGGGGGGATATAATATCGATAGACTTTATGCCCGAGCGCAGCCTTGCCGAAGTCGAAACGCTGCTGACCAAAAAATCCGCTCCCGTAAACTGCGCGGGGGAGCTTTTGGAAGGCATATTCCATTCAAAGGTTAAAGAGCGGCTGATAACGTACTCTGGCTTTTCATACGAAACCCCCGCAAAAGAGTGCATATCCGCCCTTGCAAAGAATATAAAAGATTATAAAATCAAAATCGAGGGCAACCTTGATTTCAGCATGTCGCAGGTGTCAAGCGGAGGGCTTGACGTCAACCAGTTTGACTGCTTTGAAAGCAAGCTTCATAAAAACCTTTACGCCATAGGCGAGGTTTTGGATATAGACGGCGACTGCGGAGGATACAATCTCCAGTGGTGCTGGACCAGCGCTTACCTTGCCGCGGATAAAATCAAGCGGGAGTTTTTAAGAGGGTGAGTAAAAAGCCGTATTTTATTACTCTTATAATTATCCTCTTTTCCGCCTTTTTGTTTGGCGGCGGTTGTTTTGTTTCAAACGAAGGCTGTAAAGCATTGCAAGCTGAAGCAAAGCCTGCCGAGGCTCCCGAGCTTGTGGGCTATCCGACGCCTTTTCCGTTTGACCTTTTCATGCCGCCGCAAGAGGGCGTGGTTGTGGCTTTTAAGGCAAACGGCAACCAATTCAGCGGCGTTATCGACCATGTGGGCAACATCATGCAAAACGGCCTTACCTGGGGGCAAAAAAACTACGAGGATGAAAGTGGCGTTCAAAGCATAATAATTTTCAGCGAATATTTCAAAAATTTCTCCCCCGGGGTTATGACTTTTAAGCTGTATTTCAATGAAGACACCGAGCAAAATCTGCAATTTGACATTATGATTATAAACACAAACCCGCTTCAGCCCGTAAAGCTTACTCCTCCGCCCGTAATTGAAGAGCATGTTGGGAGCGA
>JAAZIO010000026.1 GCA_012800805.1 Clostridiales bacterium
CTTTCGGATATAAATTTTTCATTAGAAGTGGTTTTAATCTGAAGAAGTCTTTTATAATTAATTTTTTAATATTTTGTTTTGGTGTTTGTTTTATTGTTTCTTCTTTATAAGCTAAAGCTTTAACAAAGAAAATAAAAAACCGCCCCAAAGGGCGGAGTTATTTTTTATTATTTTACGGGTTTCATCGTGGGGAAGAGCAGAACGTCTCTTATCGAGGGGCTGTCGGTTAAAAGCATTACCAGCCTATCTATGCCTATGCCGAGGCCGCCTGTCGGGGGAAGACCGTATTCAAGGGCGGTTACAAACTCCTCGTTCATCATCTGGGCTTCCTCGTCGCCCGCGGCTCTTGCTTCCATCTGCGCCTTGAACCTCTCGCGCTGGTCTATGGGGTCGTTTAACTCCGAGAACGCGTTTGCCATCTCACGCGCGGTTATAAACAGCTCAAACCTTTCGGTAAGGCGCTTGTCCGAGGGCTTTTTCTTTGCAAGGGGCGAGACTTCCACGGGATAGTCCAAAACAAAAGTCGGCTCTATAAGCTTTGACTCCACAAGCTGGTCAAAGCACTCATAAAGCGCGCTGCCCCAGCTAAGACCGTCTTTAATGTTTGCGCCCTGGCTTCTTGCCTTTTTGATAAGTTCCGAAACCTCTTCTTTTTCAAAGTCAAGCCCCGTGTATTCCCTGACGGCGTCAATCATGGTAATTCTTCTCCACGGGCGCTTAAGGGAAACCGGCGTGCCCTGATATGTAATTTCAAGGCCTCCTACTTTTTCAGCGCAAAAGCATATAAGCCTTTCTGCTATATCCATCATGTCGTTATAGTCTTGATATGCGCTGTAAAGCTCGACGGTAGTAAATTCGGGATTGTGCTTTGTGTCCATTCCCTCGTTTCTGAAAATCCTTCCCATCTCATACACTTTTTCAAAGCCGCCGACAACCAGCATCTTAAGGTGAAGCTCGGTTGCGATTCTCATATACATATCGATGTCAAGCGTGTTGTGATGGGTAATGAACGGGCGGGCATTTGCTCCGCCGGGAACGGTATGCAAAACGGGGGTATCTACTTCAAGATATCCCTCGGAGTCCAAAAACTCTCTTACCGCGGACACAATCTTGGTTCTTTTTACAAAGGTATCTCTGACCTCGGGATTTGCGATAAGGTCAAGATATCTCTGGCGGTATCTTAAATCGGGGTCTTTAAGCCCGTGGAATTTCTCGGGCAGCGGCAAAAGCGACTTTGAAAGCAGCGTGCAGCTGTCAACCTTTATCGAAATTTCGCCCATGTGCGTTGTAAAAACTTCGCCCCAGATTCCGATTATGTCGCCCACATCCAGCTTTTTAAACTCGCTGTATGCTTCCTCGCCCATGTCGTCGCGGCGGAAATATCCTTGAATTTTTCCGCTTCCGTCAAGAATATGGCAAAAGCTTGCCTTTCCCATTACCCTTTTGGAAACGAGCCTTCCCGCGACCGCCACCTTTTTGCCTTCGTATTCGGAATATTTTTCAAATATTTCCTTTGCGCTGGCGTTTTTGTCAAAGCGAACGATTTCAAAGGGATTCTTGCCCTTTGCGGTAAGTTCCTCAAGCTTTTCTACCCTAACTTTTTTAAGCTCCGAAATATCCTCGACGGTTTGAGCTTCCGTATTCTTAATGTCTTGCATTTTAGCCTCTTTTACTGAATGTCCATAATCTTATAGACAACCTCTCCGCCTCTTGGGGTGGTTACCTTGACTGTGTCGTTCTTTTTCTTTCCGATAAGCGCCATGCCGAGGGGCGACTCGTTGCTGATTTTGTTTTCGGCAATGTTCGCCTCCGTCGTGCCGACGATTCTGAAAGTCATTTCCTCATTGAATTCGACGTCCAAAACTTTGACGGTTGAACCTATGCTGATTATTTTCTTGCTGGTGTTCTCGTCGATTATGGTCGCGTTTTGGAGCTTGTCTTCAATCTCTTTGATTTCAGCCTCCACAAAGCATTGCTCTTCCTTGGCGGCGTCATACTCGGCGTTTTCGGAAATGTCACCGAGTTCTCTTGCGAATTTGATTTTTTCAGCTACTTCCTTTCTTTTTTCTACCTTAAGATATTCAAGTCTCGCCTTAAGTTCTTCGTAGCCTTCTTTGGTCAAATAAACTTCTTTCATTTTTCCCCTCCGCCGATATCATTTATTCGGCATTCTCGCTTTTGATTTCGATTTCGTTTTCCTCATCTGGGGGAGTAACCGACTCCGATTCATATTTTTCTTTCATTCTTTCAAGCTCGCTTTCCGCTCTTTGCTCGATTGCGTCCATGTCAGGCTCGTATTGAGGTTTCAGCGAGGTTATCTTAAAGTCTATCGCATTGAAACGGTATCCAAGCGTGTTTTCGAAAACATCTTCAAGCAGGCACTTTATCAGCACGCAGATTTCCTGTCCTTCGCGCTGGGCTTCGCGGTCGTTGATTTTAAGCGCGATTTTAAGCCTTACGCCGTATTCCGTCAGTATCAAAGAAACTCTTTGGCATGTTACGCCGGGGATGGTGGCGACATTCTTTCTGACCAGGCTTTTGATGACGCCCGAGCTTACCTTAGTGTTGCCGCCCTTCTCGGCATCAAGAATTATCGACCTTACGGCGTCGTTGTCCGAAAACAGATACGCTATGTTGCCTGCCATAAGCAATACATAAAGCACGGCAAGCGACATGAACAGCCCTTGCAGAAGTTTGTTGTCAAAGATGTCGGTTTCGTTTTTGAAGCCGCCGAACACGGCTATCAGCAGGACGGTTATAAACAATACCGCTATCAGCGCGCCGCCGATTGCAAAAATTTTATCAAATACTCTTTTTTTCATATACCCTCCTCAACACCATAATTTTCCGCAAGTGCAATAATTATTATACTATCGGGGGAAGGTGTCTAAGCCTGTTTTCTCTTGAGGGCAGCCTTTGCGGCGTCAACGATATCTTCGGTTCTAAGTTTAAACACTTCCGAAAGATAAGGGAGTTTTCCTACCTCGCCGAATCTCTCTTTGATTGCTATAAACTCGCAAGGAATGGGATTATTTTGAACCAAAACCTCGGACACAGCGCTGCAAAGCCCGTTGTGGACGCTGTGGTTTTCGCATACCACAGCGGCTCCTGTCTCCTTTGCGGCTTTGACTATGGTTTCGGCGTCTATCGGCTGCCAGGTGTGGATGTTTACAACCTTTGCCTTTATTCCTTCCTTGTCCAAAATGTCCGCGGCCTCTAGCGCCCTTTGCACCATGATTCCGCTGGCGAACAAGGTTATATCTTTACCGTCTCTTATTTCTATAGCTTTGCCGAGCTTAAAGTCAAGCGAGTCGTCAAATATCGTAAGCTGCGGTATTTTTCTGAAAAGCCTTACATAAACGGGCTTATTGTTCAAAGCTATTTCCCTTACCGCTTTTTTCAGCATATAGCCGTCGGTAGGCTCAAAGCATACCACGTCCGCAAGGCCTCGCATAATGCCCATATCCTCAAAGGCCATGTGCGTTCCGCCGTTGATTTCGGCGCAGATACCGGGGTCTGAGCCAACGACTTTAACGGGAAGCCGCGAGTAAGCCACCGATACGGTAAACTGGTCGTAAGTTCTTCTTGCCGCAAACGCCGCAAAACTATTGCAAAACGGTATCTTGCCCGAGGCGGCAAGCCCCGCCGCAACGCCAATCATGTTGGCTTCCGCTATTCCCACATTGAACGCGCGCTCGGGGAAGGCGGCGTAAAACGGACCCGTTCCGCTCGACGAGCAAAGATCTGCGTCCAGCACGACGATTCTGTCATCCTCTTTGGCAAGCTCTATAAGCTCGTCGCAAAGGATTTTCCTTAGTTCCGTTTTCTCTATCATCTGTTACTCCCTGTCAGTTGCCTTTTTCCACTGCTCTTCGGTGATTGTCATGCTGTGGCAGTTTTTGATGCCTTCCGCAAAATAAGCGCCTTTGCCCTTAATAGTGTTCAAAATTATCATAGAGGGAGCGTCATGCTGCGCCTTTGCGTTGTCGATTGCCTCCGATATCGCTTTGATATCGTGGCCGTCTACCGACTGAACATAGAAATTGAAAGCACGCCATTTGTCGGCAATTGGTTCTATCGTGTTAATATCGCAAATGTATCCGTCAAGCTGAAGCTTGTTGTAATCAAGGAAAACTATAAGATTGTCTATCTTCTTGGAGCCCGCGAACATCGCCGCTTCCCAAACCTGGCCTTCTTGTATTTCACCGTCGCCCAAGATAACATAAACATATGCTCCGTTATTGTCCATCTTTGCGGCAAGCGCCATTCCGACGCCGGCGGAAAGCCCCTGCCCAAGTGAGCCCGCCGTCATATCCACGCCGGGGGTTTTGTTCATGTCGCAGTGGGAAGGAAGACGCGTTCCGTTTTGGTTAAGCGTGTATATCCATTCACGGGGAAAGTAGCCTAAATCCGCAAGAACCGCGTACAAGGCGGGGCCTGCGTGGCCTTTGGACATTATTACTCTGTCGCGGTCGCTTTTTAAAGGGTTTTTGGGGTCGATATTTGCTTTTTCGTAATAAATTACGGTCAGCACCTCGATTACGGACATAGCGCCGCCGATGTGTCCGACACCAAAGCGGCCTATCATTTCTATGGTGTCTTTTCTTATCTTTAGTGCTTTATCATCAAGCAGCTTAAGCTGATTTTCTTCCATACTGCCCTCCGCATGTGCCATTATACATAATCGAGCAAAAAAAAGCAAGGAATGGCAAAATTTTTTCGCCGTATATTTTTGCCCGTAAGACGCATGATATACTTAGGCCTTAGCTTGCCTTTATGTTAATTATGAGAAAAATATTTGGTTTTTTCGCACTGTCACTTTTATTTATTGCCTTGGCGGCGCTTTTTATCCCGCTGATTGATTTTGAGCCTAAAGTATCGCATAGCTCGGATATCTTTGATTTGGTTTCTCCCGAGCTTATAAAGTTTTATGAGGACAACTTTTCAAAAGAGCCGGTGATTTCCTCCGTCAAAGGAAAAAAGATGGAGAAAATGACCGAGGCTTACGGAGCCGGTGAAAACAAAATCAAAGTATTGATAATGATTAATGACCTTTCAACAAGGAACGGTGACCCCGTTTCAATGAAAGAGCTCTCTCAAATGAGCACGCCCGAGCTTTTTAAAGTCGCCAAGAAAAACTTTGAGATATACCTTAACGGTATAAGCGAAGAGGAAAAAGCAAAGATAACGGAAAATTTCAATAAACTGAAAGAGTCGGGGAAAATTCCGGACATTCCATTTATAAAAGTAGGACTTTCAGATAATGTTTTAAAAGCCATGGTCTACACGGGCGAGGAAGAAGACAAAAAAGATGACGGCGAATACCATATATGCGTAAAAGATAAGGGAGATAAAAATATCCAAAAGGGCGATGAGGGCAAAGATAACAAACAAGGCGAAGACGGCGGCTCTCAGGGCGAAGACGGCGGCTCACAAAATGATGAGCGGCCCCACTACCCCGATACACCGATAAGGCCCTGCCCAAGACCCCGTCCTCCGTTTTTTCCAAGAAAGGACAAAAAATAAACTAAGCCTTAAACCTAAAGCAAACTCATAGAATATGTTTATATTCATATATAGAATTATAGCAATAAATAATGTAGCAAAATAAATGCAATAAAAAGGCGGCTATATCACATCAGCCTTTTTATCTGAACTCAAAGCCGTTAAAGAAAAAATCAGCTAAAAAACCCACACCGCATAAAGCAACGCCGCATTGCTAGAATAAATTGTATATGATTATATTACTTGAGTTATTTTATTGCAGTATTGATTAAATGCGTGGCTTTTGTCAACTTGTTTGGGCGAAACATAAGTCCGTTTAATTTATGGGCAAACTGAAAGCCGTTAAAGAAAAACTCAACTAAAGAATAAAACCACACCGCATAAAAGTAAAACATCGCCGCATTGCTAGATTAAATTAATTGATTATTTAATAACGTGGTATTAATTAAATTGCTAGTTATGCGTCAACTTGTTTTGCGTTACATAAGCCGTTATTATGGGCAAGTTTTTATGACTAAGAACAAAGCCGCAAGAAAATTAGACTAAACACAGTAAAACCGTATGCTATTAATTAATTGGTTTTAATTTTAAGACGCAGTTTTTTATGTTGTTTTGCCGCTATAACAAAAAAACGGCCTGAGCCGTTTTAATTTACGGGAAGTTTCATTTCTCCAAACTTCAGCCACTTTGTCTTTCTCATTATCTCTGAGACAATAAGGCTAATGAGAGCGGGCAGCACGAAAATCAGTAAAACTATACCAAGCCACATCTGCCAGTCGGGAATCGTCCCAGCGGTAACATCCAACACGCCGAAAACTCCAACAAGTCCCGAAGTTCCCATTCCGCCTCCCGCCGCGTTGCAGCGGAGCTTGAACACGCAGGTTGAAAGCGGCCCCACGACGGCGCTTGACACAACCGCGGGAAGAAGAATTTTGGGGTGGCGCATAAGGTTTGGTATTTGAAGCATGCTGGTTCCAAGCCCTTGCGCGATAAAGCCGCCAAAGCCGTTTTCACGGTATGAAGCCACGGCAAACCCTATCATATGCGCGGCGCAGCCGCAAACTGCGGCGCCGCCGGCTATCAGCATGGGGACGGAGTCGGGCGCCGCGGCGGAAGCAACGGCAATCCATATGGCCGCCGAAGATGTAGGCAGCGTAAGAAGCAGCCCCATTACGACCGAGATAACAACTCCCATGACAAAAGGCGTTGCGGTTGTTGCTATCTCTATGCCTTTAGCAATTAAATCAACAAGCTTTATAAAAGGCCAAGCCGCATAGCAGGCGCCGATTGAGGCCAGCATCATGGTAAAGGGAACCAGTATTATATCAAGCTTTGTTTTTCCAGCAACCAGTCTTGAGCACTCCACCGCAATCACCGCCACGACATAAGCTCCTATGGGATTTCCAGGAGCAAACGAAAGGGCGCCGTTTTTAACAAGCGCCGTGGCTATGGTTCCGCCGATTATTGCGTTTGAGTTGGCTCCGACAAGCCCTGCGACGGCGGCCGCAAAAATCACAAGTTTAGGCGACTTTAAAGCGTGCGCTATGCCAACGCCGATGCCTGCGCCCATAAGCATTTTCGCCACCGAGGCGACAGCGTTTAGTATCTTGCCGAATGTCGTTTCAAGTCCTATCCAGGACGCAATTTGCGCAAGTATCGTTCCCGCAATCAGCGTTACGAAAAGGCCCTGCGCCATGCCCGTGAAAGCGTCAAGAAAATAGCGCTTAAAGCAATTACTAAAAAATCTCTTTGCTATCTGCTTTTTTGATACCGTGTTGTCCGTTCTTGCCTCATCTAGGAAGCTGATTCTCTCTTTCACCTTATCCCTCGTTTTTATCCCTCGTAATTACTTTCTTTGGCGTCGCTATAAAGCATTGCGAGAGCCGTTTCTCTGCTGAGCTTAAACGCCTTTTGAACCGTTGTGTTTATATCCTCTTGCAAAGTTTCGTCAATTTCGGCAAAGGGGGATAGCTCGTCGCAGAAGAAGCTTACCGCGGGAATGCCGCGCTTTGCGAACTCGCCTATCGCAAAGCCGTCCACCGCGCCGAACTTTTCCTCGCATTCTTTTATGTCAATCCCAAGCTCCGCGCCCTTTTCCATGACGGTAGAAATCAGGGAGGAATCGAAGTCGCGTCTTGACGGGACATCGAACTTAGCTACATAATAGCTGCCCCGTACGATGTCGCCGATGTGAAGGACGACGGCATTTGATAAAAGCCCGCCTTCATGAAGGTCGCAGAAAGCTTTTACGCCGTCATGGCCCGCTTTGTCCGCCGCAAAGGAAGCAACGGCAACCCTTGTGTTTTCGGGTATCTTGTTTTCGTCTATAAGATACCTTGCCGTGGCAAGGGCTATAGCGGTGGATAAGGAGTTGTTTTCCTCCACTTTGGACTTTGACAGCGATACGATAAAGATTAGCATTACCGCGGACGGAACGCATATTGCAAGCGGTATGACTATAAACGATGCCAAAGACGCGGTTGTCGATATTCCAACCGCAGCTCTTAGCAGCGCGAAGAGCAAAAACAGCGGGAAAGAGCATATAGACACGGCAAGTATCCAAAACAGAGCTTTTTTTGGCATCTTAAGCCCGCTGCCGTATTTTGAGTCGTATGAAGATGTAATAAGCAAGGTTTTTTCGGCATTTCCGCTCTTGGGCTCGATGGAAGAGAGGACATTGTATGAAATCTTTTTCTTAAGAAGCGGCTCAAATGCGGATTTTCCCAAAAACAGCGAAATCGCAATAATTCCGCCGGCCAGTGCCACAAGAAGAGATATGAGCGACAGCACTATTCCCGCCGCTCCTTTGGATGAAAACGAGAGGAAGTATACAATCAAAGACGCGGCGTATATAATGCCAAGCCCTACCGAGCTTCCCCTGCCTTTCAGCGGATATGAATAGAACGGCTCAAGCCTAGAGGGAATGCCCAGCAGAGAATTGCCCGTATCCCTTAGCATTCTCGCCGCTCTTTTTTCGCCCCAGCTTCCTGCGATTCGCGCCTTATGGTTTTCCATCTTTTTGGAGGTGGTCTCAATAAACTCGTAGTAATCCACGGGTTCAAGTTTTTGCTGCTCCAAAATTTCTTCAATGGATACCGCCTGCTCCTCTTGGGGCTCGGCCTGTTCCTCATTGTTTTCAAGCGTTATTTGCTCGGTTTCTTCAACCTCTGCTTTTTTGCGCTTGAATAGTCCAAACAGCTTTTTTTCCTTTACTTCTTTTTCTTTTCCTTCCCTTGCCATAATCACTCATAAAAGAGAATGTCCGAATATGTCGGGAAAGGCCATACGCTCTTGTCGCAAATAAGTTGCATCGCGTCCGCTTTTTCCCTTAGCCTCAGCATGAGCGGAACCACTCTGTCGCGGAACGCCACAGCCTTGGCTTTTGCTTCGGATATCCTCTGCGCGTTTTTAGTTTCTCCATCAAGTGCCCTTGCTATATTATCTGCCGCGGTAAGCAGGTTCTCAATCTCCGCGGCTTTTGATTTTTGAACTTTTCCAAGCCCCAGCTCGCTCAAAGCTGCCGCCGCTTTTGCCAACTCGCCATGGTAGCGCATAACCGCGGGCTCTATCTGAGAGCGGTAAATCGAGAGCATTGTCTGCGCCTCTATTTTAACCGTGTTGGCATAATCGTTTAAATATATCTCTCTCCTTGCATGCATCTCCTCTTCGGTCAGCACGCCGCTTGAGATATATAAATCTTTTACCTCTTTTCTTTCAAGGGCGTCAAAGCTCTCAACGCAGCTTTCAAAATTCATAAGTCCGCGCCTTTTTGCCTCTTCCCTCCACTCCTGCGAGTAGTTGTTGCCGTCAAAGACGATTTTTTTATGCTCTTTTATAAGTCTTGTGATAAGAGCGGCGACAAAGTTGTCTAGGTCCTCTTTTCCGTGAGCCTCAATCTCGTCAGCAATCTTTCTCAGCATTTCGCCCGTAACCATGTTAAGCACGGTGTTTGGCGTGGCAAGAGTCTGCATCGAGCCGACAAGGCGGAACTCAAACTTGTTTCCCGTAAAAGCAAGGGGCGAGGTGCGGTTGCGGTCGCTGTCGTCTCTTCTGACTTTCGGCACCCAGTTGATGCCCATCTTTATATATTCCTTTACATTGCTTTTAATCTCGAGCGGAGACTCGGCCTCAAACATATGCGCAAACCTCTCTCCCACAGCTATCGAAATAATGCCGGGAGGCGCCTCGTGACCGCCAAGTCTTAAGTCGTTGCCGAAAGAGCCGCAGCTCATTCTTAAAAGGTCCTGATATTCGTCCACGCCCGCAATTACCGCAAGGAAGAAAACCAAAAATATTTTGTTTTCCTTTGGCGTCTTTCCTATGTCAAGCAGGTTTCTGCCGTCGGAAGTGCAAAGCGACCAGTTGTTGTGCTTGCCGCTGCCCGAAATTCCCTGGAACGGCTTTTCGTGAAGCAGGCAGCTGAGCCCGTGGCGGTCGGCAACCTTTTTCATGGTTTCCATTATTATCTGGTTTTGGTCGCTTGCGATGTTGGCAGTGTTGAAAATGGGAGCTAGCTCATGCTGCGACGGCGCGGACTCGTTGTGCTGTGTTTTGGCGGTTATTCCAAGCTTCCAAAGCTCTTCGTTTAAGTCCGCCATATAGTCAAGAACTCTCTCTCTGATTTTTGCGTAGTATTGGTCGCTCTTTTCCTGCCCCTTTGGAGCGGGCGCGCCAAAGAGCGTCCTTCCCGTAAAGCGGAGGTCATCCCTCTTTTTATAAGTTTCTTTGTCTATCAAAAAATACTCTTGCTCGGCGCCCACGTTGGGGAAAACCTTTTCCGCCGGCGCGCCAAGAAGCTCAAGCACCCTTTTTGCCTGCTTGTTTAAAAACTCCATCGAGCGAAGCAACGGAGTTTTTTTGTCGAGCGCCTGTCCTCCGTATGAGCAAAACACCGTGGGTATGCAAAGAACGCCTGTGCCGCCTTGCGACTTTTTTATAAAAGCGGGTGAAGTGACATCCCAAACGGTATATCCTCTTGCCTCAAAAGTATTCCTTATTCCGCCCGAGGGGAAGCTTGAAGCGTCCGCCTCGCCTTTTGACAGGCTTTTGCCCGAAAACTCAAGAATGGTGTTTCCTTCTTTGTCTATGGAAATGAAAGCTTCGTGCTTTTCGGCGGTTAGACCGTTTAGCGGCTGGAACCAATGCGTGTAATGCGTGGCGCCTTTGTTCATCGCCCATTCTTTCATGGCGTCCGCGACTTTATCGGCAAGTTCGCGGTCCAGTTCCTCACCCTGCTCCTTTACCCTTTGCAGCCTTGCGTAATCGGCGGGCTGCATGTAAGCGCGCATCGCGGCGTCGTTAAAAACATCACACGCGAAAAAATCCGTTATGCGCTTGTCCTCCGTAAGTCTTTTAGACATCATTATTCTCCGGGACTTTGATGACTTGATTATATTTTAAAATAAAGAAAAACGCAAGAAAAATAATAAACGGCTTCGAATTATCGAAGCCGTTTATCTAATTTAAGCCGTAGCTTTGATTACTATTAGTTGCCGGGCATATAGCGGGAGGTGTCGATGGTGTAGGTCTTGGCCTCATTATCCTCCCACTCGTCAAACGAAGTGTCAATCGTCTGGTTGGCCTTGAGAGCGAGCGAGAGATTGACGCTTGCGCTCTTACCGCTCTTGGTGTAAGTGGCGGTTACCTTGAAAGCGCCGTCGACTACTCCGATGCTGACGGAAACGTCGCCGGAGAGGAGGGCGTCGAGCATACCTTCAACGTCTGCGGCCTCACCGATGATTCCGCTGCCGCCGAACATTTCATACATAGCCGCGCTGAGGCTCTCTTTATAAACATCTTCGATGACGCTGAGCTCGAGTTCTTGGGCATTGTTGGCGGCTCTGTCGGCGTTGATTGTTTCAAGAACAGCCTGCTTTTCGTCGTCGGTGTCCGCGTTAGCGACATCCCACATCACAAGAGCCTGCTCTTTAGTGATGGTGGAGCCGTTCTGATAGTAGTAGGTCACGCCGTCGATGGTTGATCCAACCTGTTCTGGGCTCACATACTTATAGCTGAGAACATATACTAGCTCGCCGTTGTTAACTTCTTTGGCTTCCTTAACGTATGTGAGTTTGTTGTTTCTATAAACTACGTTAAACATGCCGCTTTCGAAATTGCTTACAGCCCTTATGCCAACCGCGGGAATGATACCGGCGTCGGTCATTCTCTGAATGACGCTGCTGCTGTTCTTATAGACCATAGCGAACCATTCGTTGATATTTTCGGCTGATTCATAATAAACGGTGTTCTTGCCGACCATCTTCCACATGGTGTCCATGAAACCAAGCTGGACGGTCTTGCCGCCCTGAACGGTCTTGGCGAAAACGTAATTTGCGATGTTGTTTACGATAAATCTGTATTCGTTGCCGCTCTTTCCGAACGCGCCGACAGCGATCTCAACTATCTTAAGGATGTTGAGGTCGAGCGGGTAAGCGGATCTGCCGCTGATGTTCGTAATC
>JAAZIO010000027.1 GCA_012800805.1 Clostridiales bacterium
CACACGCAATATCATAGCACAGGATAAAAAGTTTGTAAACTAAGATTGATTTTTATATCGATTTATAAAATTTCGATATTTTTAATTTTCTTTCAAAAAACCCTTGATTTTTTCTTTAAAACAGTATACAAGTATTAAAGCAAAACAATATATTGAAAGAGGTTAATGGTAGATATGGCAAAGTACAAAAAATGTCCCAGGTGCGAACTTAATTATATCCCGATAAACGAGGACTATTGCGAGGTCTGCGAGGTTGAACTAGGCAAGGCCCCCAATATAAAGCTTATCGAGGAAGTGGACGACGAGGATGTGACATTGTTTGAGGAAAGAATTTGCCCCGAATGCAAAGTGAATTACCTTGAGGACGACGAGGAAATCTGCGCGGCGTGCCGCAACGAAAAACTCGAAAAGAAATTGCCCGATAAAGCGCTGGATGTGGACGAGGACGACAACTGGAGACAGTTCGTAGAAGAGGATGAACCCCTTGACGAACCCGACGAAATCCCGCTTGATTTGCTGCAGGAAGAAGAGGAGGAGCTGGAGGACGACGAAGAAGAAGCTCCGTATGAGGAAGAGGACGATTTCGACGAACCCTTGGACGATATAGACTTCGACGAGGACGAGGACGAAGAAAACGAAAAAGAAGACGAAGACGATTTTTAATATATAAAAGCTCCTTAAGGAGCTTTTTTTGATTTTAAATAATGATATAAAAAAACCGATTCATAAAACCGGTTTTTTTATTTATCCGCCGCGGTTTGAAAATCGCTTTGGAAAGAATCTATCTTTTCGTTAACCAGCTTTCCTATAAGCTCTTCTTTGTCCTTTTTCTTTTGTTCTTTCTTTTCCTTTCTTTGCTCTTTGCTATTTTGAATTTTTGCCTTAAGCTTACATTTGGCTGATTGAAGGAGCGCTCCAAAGCCTTTTCCTAACCAAAAAGCAACGCTGTCTTCATCGCCTTTCATACTCTTGTTATCCGTTTTGCCGCCTGTGAGCGTATCCGCTCTAAGGTTTTTTGTTAGGCTTTCGCTGATTTTGTTTTCGCCGCTCTCTTCGCCCTCGTTTGCCCTCTTTTTCTTTTGGGCGAACTTTAAAACGGCGCTGCCAAGCTTATACTCTTTAATTTTTTCCTCTGCCACCTCGATTGCTATTTCCGCGCCGAATTTAAAAAGCTTTGGCATAACTTTGGATATCGAAAAAATAGCAACTTTAATTGACAGGCTGACTATCGCAAACAATAAAGTGATAAAAGCCGTCATAAAAGTGTTATCGGCTCCTCTTGCGCCCGCGATTATAGTTACAAGCATCGCGGCGTAAAGAAGGTTAAGAACGCCTTTAAATATGCCTACTCCCCTCTTATAGTCTTTTACGGCTTTATTTCGCTCTTTGTTGTTTTTGGCGTAAGCGAAAAAGCCTGCGCTGATTCCTATGTATACCGCTAAAATGCCAAGCGACACATAGCCGAATACGGGATAAGAGCCGAAACGGGAGAAGATGATATAAAGCGAAAAGGCGGTATTCCACAGCAACGATACAATGGTCGCTATGAAAGAAGCAAGCCTTAAATTTTTAATCGCGCGGTTAAACCTTTGCATGGCGGTTAAAGCCTCAGGCGCCGCAACTATCTTCTCCTTCTTCTTCATACCTTGATTGTAATTTAAATTTTTGCGCATTTCAAGCAAAATCTTAAAGCACTTTTTGGAAAGACTTAACGCCCAAATAACAGAATTTAATCTTTAACTTAAGGCATTATAAATACAAAAAACATACATATCATAAAAACCCAATTTTTAAATTCAAAAATACAGTATTAAATAGGCTTAAAAAGGCTAATTAAAACAAGCAATAAAAGTAATTTAACGCAACGCTCAATTAAATAAAATAATTCATTCAACGGCAAAAATAAAAATAGAGAATATGAAAATGCGTGTTTAATTGATTATTTAATCTTAAAGCCGTATGTATTTTATTGCTGTTAAAGAAAGGATAGTTTTAAAAGATTGCAACGAAAAATTACACTAGCTTATATTTTTTAGTTGCATTTTGATAAAAACTGTGCTATCATTCTGTTTGCTTAAGCCATGGGGGTATAGCTCAGTTGGTAGAGCGCTTGAATGGCATTCAAGAGGTCAGCGGTTCGAACCCGCTTATCTCCACCAGTCCAAACCTAAAACGAACTCCTTTTGTGAGAACAGTTTTAGGTTTTTTCTTTACCATTTTATTACACTATTTTTTATTCAAAGCGTGAGCAGGTGAAAGTACACTTTTCCGTATCTAAACCGACACTTCACAGATACTTTTCCGCCACTTCATTGTAAACAGACAAAGAAAAACGCCGCCGATATACAAATACCGACGGCATACAAAAAAGGCGTTAAAACTCAAATACTGCCGCACGGAGAATAAGGGCGGATCGCCAAGCGGTTCAGCGGCGATCGCCCGTTTTCGTGCGCTTTTGAGTTTCGTTTTTTATTAAGTTGCTTTGTTTGTGGCGGG
>JAAZIO010000028.1 GCA_012800805.1 Clostridiales bacterium
AGACAGAGATTCCAACAGCGCGCTCATGATACTCGGCGTTGTGCCCGAGGAGTTTAAAACAGTTGAAATATCATCAAAAGCGGATGACGATTTTATTAAAGGTTACGAAAAAGACCGCCTTGTGATAATAAACTCCGACGCCCATACGCTTGACGGAATATCGCTTAAAGGTGAGATAGAGCTAAATGAACCCACCGTAAAAGCTCTTATTGAAAGGCTAAAAGAAGGTAAATAAGCTTTTCTTTATGCCCAAAAGGTTAAATGTTAAACCAAAAAAACACCAAGGCGCGCTATATATAGGCTGACGCGTCACAATAAAGCAGCAAAGATAGGTAAAAACTACCATGTTGCTTTTTGTTAAAACTCGTAAAAATTTAGGGAAAAAGATAGCAAAACTGTTCCCAAAGTCAATAAAACATGTTATTATTATATAGGTAATAAAATATCGATATGCAAGAGCTTGCGTTAAACATTTTGGATATAGTCGAAAACTCGGTTAAGGCGCAGGCGCGCCTTATCGAAATCGACATTACCGCTATCGGGAACACCCTTACAATCGAAATACGCGATGACGGCATAGGGATGGCTCCCGAGTTTTTGGCAAGAGTTACCGACCCGTTTACGACAACAAGAGTTACAAGAAAAGTCGGTATGGGAATTCCGCTGTTTAAGATGGCGGCGGAGATGTCGGGCGGCGATTTTTCGATTGAGTCCGAAGAGGGAAAGGGCACTAAAGTAAGAGCCACTTTCATGATAGACAGCATTGACCGTCCGCCTCTCGGAGACCTTTCCGAAACCATGGTTGCGCTGCTATCGGAGTCGGAACAAAATTCAAACGTCGAATACATCCTGCGTTTTAAGTGCGACGATAATGTTGACTTTATCTTTGACACTAGGGAACTTAAAGAGCAACTTGGCGGCATACCCGTCGACACTCCCGAAGTTCTTGTTTTTGTCAGGGATTTTATAAAAGAGAATACAACAATAAACAGAGGAGCGAATCCATTATGAAAAGTATCGCTGACATCAATTCAATCAGAGAAAGGATGCAGTCGCAAATCATCCTTCGCGAAAACAGCGACAACGATGAGATAAGAGTCGTTGTTGGTATGGCCACTTGCGGAATATCCGCGGGCGCGCGCCCTGTTTTTAACACTTTGGTTGACGAGGTTGCAACCAGACAGCTTAAAAATGTAAAAGTCACACGCGCGGGCTGCCTCGGTATGTGCAAACTTGAGCCTATCGTCGAGGTTTATGTCCCCGGCCAGGAAAAAGTTACTTACGTTCAGGTTGACCCCGAAAAGGCAAAGAAGATTGTTGCCTCTCATTTGGTGAACGGCAATATCGTCACGGAATATCTTATCAAGGAATAGCAAGGTAAGGAGGAAGTCATGTTTAGAAGTCATATTTTAATTTGTGGCGGTACTGGCTGTCACTCAAACAACAGTCAAAAGATTTACGATGAGTTTCAAAGCAAACTCGCGGAAAAAGGCTTATCCAATGATGTTCAGACAATAATGACGGGTTGCTTCGGCCTTTGCGCTGTCGGCCCCATCTGCATCATATATCCCGAAGGAGCGTTCTACAGCGGAATCTCCGTTGATGATGTCGCTGAAATCGTTGACGAACATATCGTAAAAGGCAGGCTCGTTGAAAGGCTCCTTTACAAAGAAAAGGTTTCGCACGAATCGGTTAAAGCGCTCTCGGATACCAACTTTTACAAAAAGCAAACACGTATCGCGCTCAGAAACTGCGGCGTAATCGACCCCGAAAACATTGACGAATACATAGCCTACGACGGTTATCAGGCTCTTATCAAGGCGTTGACCTCAATGACTCCTCAAGAGGTTATCGACGTTATCAAGGCGTCGGGTCTTAGAGGCAGAGGCGGCGGCGGCTTCCCCACGGGTCTTAAGTGGCAATTTGCCCACAACACGCCCGGTGAAGTCAAGTATGTATGCTGCAACGCCGACGAGGGCGACCCCGGTGCGTTCATGGACCGCTCTATTTTAGAAGGTGACCCCCACGCGGTTCTCGAGGCTATGACAATCGCGGGTTACGCTATCGGCGCACACCAAGGTTATATCTACGTTCGCGCCGAATACCCCATCGCGGTCGATAGATGCAAAATAGCCATCAATCAGGCAAGAGAATACGGCTTGCTTGGAAAGAATATACTCGGAACG
>JAAZIO010000029.1 GCA_012800805.1 Clostridiales bacterium
TTAAACAATGCTACTACTCTATCTCATCGGTTTAATGATTTGACGATATTTTATAACCGGTGTTTTACTTTGTCAACTGTTTTTTCCTCTTTTTTACTTATTTTATTCAGATTTTCAAAAAAGATTTACTTAAAGATACCAAATTCAATATTAAAAATAATAATTTTTAAAAAAATACGGTTTTCTTTAACTAAAAACTTTTAACTAAAGATTTTTTAATAAAGCAAAAGTTTAAAAAAATCCCCTGAAGCAAGGCTTTCAGGGGTTAAATTAAAGCAACTTGGTGCGTCATCGGGGATTCGAACCCAGGACCCACTGATTAAGAGTCAGTTGCTCTACCAGCTGAGCTAATGACGCGCATAGCCCTTGCATACGGCCTCCTACCGTAGTCCGATGCAAGCGCGGCATTGCTTTGGAGCGGGAAACGGGATTCGAACCCGCGACTTTCACCTTGGCAAGGTGACACTCTACCACTGAGTCATTCCCGCACGTTTTTTGCTTATATAATATAGCAAGTTTTTTTGCTTTTGGCAACAATTTTTCGGCACTTTTTTTAAATTTTTACGCGAATGCCAAAAGCTCTTGCCGCTTGTCCAAAGGCGGGATAAACTCCTGAAGGAGCGACTCTTCGGGCACAAGTTCAAAGTTAATGGGCTCCACGCTCTTTATGCTGTCAATCAGCTCTTTTGCGGCTGCGGCGTATTTGCTGCTGTTTGGAAGGTCGCTTAAAACCTTCATTACGGCGCGCTTCAGTACGCCTTGCTCATAGTCAAGATAGGTATTTATCGTGACATCCGCAAGGTTTTCAAAGGTCCTTATGTTAATTCTTTCGCTTCTTACCACATTGTCCCATAGCTCAAGCGTGCGCTGGGCGTCGGCGTTGCGGTAGTAATAATCTCTGGCAAGCCTTCTGTATAGCCTTGCCTTTTCCTTTTCGCCCGAGCCGTCAAATGAGTCAAGGAAAACCTTGTATACAAACTTTTCGTCCACGCAGTCTTTGTAAATCAAAGGATTGAGCGCATGCAGACCTTCGACGATGCAAATCTCGCCCTCTTTTAGCCTTAAGCACTGAGCTTTTTCAACCCTAGCGTGGTTTTTGAAATCAAAGAGCGGGATAAAGGTTTCCCTGCCCTCGCACAGGCTTTGAAAACATTCCCAAATAAGGTCAAGCTCCAGGGCGTATATCGTCTCAAAGTCGTATTCGCCCTCCGGAGTTTTTGGGGTTTTGTCAAGACTTACATAAAAATCGTCAAGCGATATAGTTTTTGTCGACCTTCCGCGCGCCTTGAGGTGCTTTGACAGCCTGTCGGACGATGTCGTCTTTCCCGCGCAGCTTGGCCCTGCGACAAGAAGAAGTTTTATATCGGTTTTGCTGATTTCCTCAGCAGCTTGTTCCAAATTTTTGCTGTATCTTTCCTCACTTTCTTTTATAACATCCAGCACCGTTTTCATAGTTTTATTTTTTATCCCATCTATTGCAGAGTTCTTCGATTTGATTTGCCATTTTGATATGGTCTTTTTTAAACAGGTTGCGACACTTTTCAATGACTTCGCCAAGCCTTTGCCACGCTTCAAGCAGCTTTCCGAACGAGCCTGCCTCGACCTTCTTCGGCGCGGGTTTTTCTTTTTTTACTCTCTTTGACCCGCTCTTTAGTTTGACACCGCTTAAAAGGTCGTATTCCTCGCCGTAATGGGGGGCGACGGCGTCAAAGCCATATTTATCCGATATAAGCCCCGCCATAAGCTCGCATACTCTATCCTCGCCGTGGACGACAAAGACTTTCTGCGGCTTTTTCTGAAGCTTTGAGAGAAAATCAAACAGGCCTGCTTTGTCCGCGTGCGCCGAGGTGTTGGGAAGTTTCATAATTTTTGCGTTTACGCTTATTACTTCTTGGAACAGTTTCACCTGCTTGGCGCCGGACAAAAGCGTGTGGCCAAGCGTTCCCGGAACCTGAAAGCCCGCAAACAGCACCGTGTTTTTGGACTGCCAAAGGTTGTGTTTTAAGTGATGGCGGATTCTTCCCGCCTCGCACATGCCCGACGCGGAGATAATCACGCACGGGTCGTCGTTAAAGTTTATCAGTTTGCTGTCATCGCTTGTAAGAGAATATACAAGCCCTTTTACGCCAATCGGGTTTACGCCTTGGTTTAGAAGTTCTGTCGCCTCCTCGTCGTAGTATTGACGCCCCATGTCTTTAAAAATGTTTGTCGCCTCAATCGCAAGGGGGCTGTCGAGGTATATCGTAAAATCTCCATATCCTTTAACAAGGTTTCTTTCTTTAATCTGGCGCAGATAGTATAGGAGTTCCTGCGTTCTGCCCACAGCAAAAGCGGGAATTATCACTTTTCCGCCAAGGTCAAAGGTGTTTTGTATTATGTCGGCAAACACCTGCACGCAATCGGGCACGGCTTCGTGCAGCCTGTCGCCGTAAGTGGACTCCATCACAATATAGTCCGCTTCAAGCGGCGGAGTGGGTTCGTTCAGCAGCGGCATATTGTGATTTCCTATGTCGCCCGAAAACAGTATCTTTTTCGTAACGCCGTTTTCCGTTACCCACACTTCGATATGAGCTGAGCCGAGCAGGTGACCCGCATCCGTAAAGCGAATCGAAATGCCTTCCGATATCTCGTATTTTTCGTTGTAATTGCGCCCCACAAAGTGGCGCATTGTGTTTTCCGCGTCCTGGATGGTGTACAGAGGCTCGTATTTATCGCCGCCGCGTCTTTGCGCCTTGCGGTTTTTCCACTCCACCTCGCTCTCTTGGATGTGGGCGGAGTCTTTTAGCATAATCGCGCAAAGACGCTCGGTTGCGGTGGTGCAAAACACCTTTCCCCTAAAGCCTTCCTTATACATCAAAGGAAGCAGTCCGCTATGGTCGATGTGGGCGTGGGTTAAAAGAACGAAATCAACTTCCGGGGGGCTTACCGCCAAGGTTTGCCTCTCGAAGATGTCCGGACCTTGTTCCATGCCGCAGTCGACAACAATCTTTTTCCCAGCCGCCTCAAGCAAGAAACAACTGCCGGTTACTTGATGGGCCGCACCTAAAAACGATAGCCTCATTATTTTCCCCTGTGGTTTGTAGTTTATTATATTATAACATCGAAAAATGGGTGTTTCAATAGCATTTTTGCTAGCCGTGTCGATTTTTGCTCAATATTGTTACCCGCTAGAAAGCCTATAAA
>JAAZIO010000030.1 GCA_012800805.1 Clostridiales bacterium
CGGGATATATGACGTTGCGGTTCAGGCAGTCGCGCCAAGCTCTTCGTCTCAAGAGGGCGCCACTTCCGACGATTATGCCATACTTCGCTCCCGCGCGGAATCCGTAAGCGCGGCTCTTGCGGATATCGGGCAAAAAACGGGTATGTCCGTTACGCTCGCGCATTGCAACGCGCTTTTTTTGACTCCGCCCGCCTTAATCAATAACCCGGCGGAACTTTTTGAAACCCTTATGCACGCCTGGCTGCTGCCTCCGCACGCCATCATTGTGGCGGTTGAGGACAAACCTGACGAAATACTAAGCAGCAAGCATCTTACAAGCACGGATATGTCGGAGCATGTATTCCAGCTTCTGCGCTCTACCGAGAACTCGCAGGATTTGACACGCTGCACGATAAACTATTTTCTGGTGGACTTTTATTCGGAAAGCTGTGTCAACAACATACCGCTTGCTACTCTTAAAAGAGTTGAGGAGGATTCCGAAACTTCAAAAGAGCCCACTTGCGGCGAATATTACCTTTTGGACCTGAGAAAAAATCTGATAGTAGGCACCTCATCCTACGCCATTGTCGACGAGAGATGCGCAAAAGGAATCAACATGATATTTTCTGACCTTAAATACTATCCGCTGGTTTTTAAGCATGATAACATTAATTTGGACTTTGCGGTTATAAAATCAAAAAGCAAAGTTAAGCTTGAAGAAAAAACTTTAAAGGTTAAAACCAAAGCAACGATAGCTTTAAGGGAAATCACGGCGATTGAGGGAGAAGTTCCGTATGTCGACATATCTCAGCTTGATGTATATACCGCGGTCGCGTCCGAGGAGTTTAAAAGCATTATTAAATACGCCTTTGACAAATCAAAGGAGCTTAATCTTGACTTCCTCGGCATCAAAAACATTTATTATCAAGAGACCGGGGAAAGACTGGAATCAGACGACTTTTTAAAGGACTTTACGATAGAGCCTGAAATAGAACTTGAAATTCAAAAAGCGGTAAAGTTCGGACAAAAAAAAATATCTTTAACTAGCTTTATAAACTAATGATAAAACAAAACGCGGCATTGCCGCGTTTTATAGCTTTCCTATGCACCTTAGATACGCGATAAACATCAGCATGCAGCGGATATTAGATGGCGAAAGCAGTTCTTTGCAGCCGTCTGCAATCGGCGCCGCGCCGCTGTCGGGGGCCGTTTCTTCGGGTAGCGAGCGGGTGTTGTCTCTTTTTCTTATTTTGTCAAGGAGGCTCTCGTCTTTTGGTTCGGGCTGCGTAATCGGCGCGCTGCCCGCATTGTTTTCGGGCGGCGGCTGAATGCCTTTTTCGGGGGCTATTTCCCTTATCGGCTGGACAGGCCCGGGGTCGATTTGCCTTTTATAGTCTCCCGGCGGAGGCGTTGCGGTGTCGGGCAGCATTATTCCTCCCTCCGCTAATGTCCCGGCGTCTCCCGCGCCGCTCACATACACGCGGGTTTTTTTGAGCTTTGCGTATTCTTCCGCCATTTTTTCCATAGTTTTGCTGTCCGGCAAGATATAATCCATAGGCAAAAACCTCTATATATCTTATTCCGCACCACCCCGCTTTGTGACTTTTTGATTATAAAACTTTACATTCTAAATTAAGTAAGATAAACTAACAGTATGGAACACAAATTTCTGACGCCCACCGAAATGTGGGAAAACTTCAATCCCGTTAAAGAGCCGCTTGAAGAGAGCGTTGAAAGGCTGTATGAAAAAGGCTCGCTTCAGTTTACAGAGGCCTTTTTTACGTCGGAAACGGCGGAGGACGGCAAAGTCAGGGTTTATATCAAGCATGTCAAAGACAAAAACTGGGACGGAAAACGCCCAGCGGTGCTTATATTCCCAAACCTTGGCGAAAAATCCGAAATCGACATTGTTTTGGAAACGCTGGTATCCCACGGATACTGCGCGGCGGTGGTTGACTACGCGGGCTTCATCGCGGACGGAAAGAGGTCCACATTCCCAAAATCGCTTTTTTTTGCCGAATACGACAACGCGAAAAACGCGCTCGGATACATGGGAGTTTCGGCAAGGGAAACCCCGTGGTTCGTGTGGGCAAAAATCGCAAGGCGGGCGATAACCTATATATCCTCACAGTCATGCGTGGACGCGGATAAAATCGGCGTGATAGGGCTTGCGCACGGCGCTCAGATTGTGTGGCTGGTTTCGGGAATAGACGGCAGAATAAAGGCGGCGATGCCGATAATCGGTTGCGGCGGCACAAGATACGAAAAAAAGCCCGCCGTCAAAAACTCGCTTGAAGAGCAGGACGAGGAGCGCTGCTGGATTTCGGGAGTGGGCCCCGAGACATACGCAAGGTTTGTTTCCTGTCCCCTGCTTTATTCCACCACTTCAAACAGCACGTTTGCGGATGTCGATAAGGCTTGGGATATAGTCTCTTCCGTGCCTTACGGCAAAAAAGGGCTGCTTATCAGCCCGAAAACCAATTTCCAGATAGAAAGAAACAACTTCCTTGCCATGATGACATGGCTTGACACGTTCATAAACGGCGAAGGCAGAGATCTTCCCATGCCGAAAATTAAACTTTATGTTGAAAACGGCAAGCTTTATTTAAACCTTGACACGGGCGAAAAGCCA
Organism: Clostridiales bacterium; assembly: GCA_012800805.1. GTDB lineage: Bacteria > Bacillota > Clostridia > Christensenellales > CAG-917 > JAAZIO01. Next base: position 2,612 of record JAAZIO010000030.1, read on the forward strand.
AAAGCGGTTGAAATATACTGCAGCGAGGGCAAAAACCCCCCGCCGACAAGAGATTGGCTCCTTTTATCCGACGAGCTTAAAGACAATCTTGTATATGAAGTGGATGTCAGGGAAAACGCCGATATCATTTACGCTTTTGCCAATGTGACTTATGACGACGATATAACCTTATCCAGCGCCGTTGTAAGCGCCGAGCCGCTAGCCATGGGCGTTAAGGATATCCATCCCGCCGTGGTTGACACCTCGCGGATAATATATTCGGGCGACATGGGCATTTCCGCTTTTTCCATTGAAACGTTTGCTCTAATCATGGACTACAGCGCGCTCACCGTAAAGGAGGGGCCGTTCGGCATTAAAGGCGTTTCCACAACGGGCGGATACCTTGTTACCACGATGCTTACAAAATCAAAGTATGCCGAAGAAAAAGACAGCATACTTAAAATGGACATCTTCTCAAAAGACCCGAGGGAAATAAGAATTCAGCTTATATCGTATAAGCTTAACAAATCATACACCGCGCGCGTCGTTTTGGTGGGCGGGGAGCTTTGGCAAAAAGTTCTGCTCACCGCGCAGGATTTTAAAAGCGAGGACGGAAAAACGCTCTCAAGATTTTCCGATATGGAAAAAGCCGTCTTTAAAAACGTCGCGAATGTAATAATCAACAACATCATTTGGATATAATTTAACCATGATTGACGAGCTTGTGCCTATCCTTGACGACAACGGGGGCGGAGGAAACAGAAAAAGAGCGGCGGTTACCGCGATAATTTTGGCCGTGGTGTTCACGCTTGCTTTCATAACCGCAACGCTTATATCCAAATTCGTCACCAAAACCTTTACCGTTGACGGGACGTCA
>JAAZIO010000031.1 GCA_012800805.1 Clostridiales bacterium
AAGGCTTTGAATTTTAGCGGTTACCAAGCCCTTTTCGCCTTTGGTTCCGTCGTCGGTCATAATATAAAGGTTTTTGCAGTATGGCTTGATTTCCTCGTCATACATAATAAGCGAGTAGTTTCTGGCGCCAATTATGACATCGTCCGCATGGCCCTCTTTTGCCCTTTGCTTTGCCTGAGGGAAGATAACAGCGGTACCTATGCCGCCGCCGACAAGCAGAATTCTGTTATACTCTTTCAAATCGGTGGGAAGCCCGAGCGGGCCCGCGAAATCCAAAATCTTGTCGCCTTCATTGAGCATGGCGAGTTTGGCCGTAGTGTAGCCGATGGTTTGAACCAAAATTGAAACCGTTCCCGCTTCCCTGTCGTAATCACAGATGGTAAAGGGAACTCTTTCACCCTCTTCGTCTATCCTTAAAATAATGAATTGTCCCGCAAGGCAATGGCGCGCGACGGCGGGAGCGTGAACGATGTATTCGTTGACATTTTCCGCAAGCGTGCGCTTTTTCAAAATTTCATACATAGTATACCTCTTAAAAATTTATCTCGTTGTAGTGTTTGCACATTTCCCTTAGCAGGCATACGCCGCATTCGGGCTTTTGAGAATGACAAATGTATCTTCCATGAAAAATCAGCAGGTGATGCACCTTTGACCAGGCTTCCTTTGGAAAGTAAGCGTTAAGCTGTCTTTCCGTTTCCTCGGGAGTTTTGGCTTTTGCTATGCCCAGCCTGTTTGAAACCCTGAACACATGGGTATCAACGGCTATCGCGTCGCCTCCGAAAGCGTTGGCGTAGACGACATTTGCCGTCTTTTTGCCCACGCCCGGCAAGGTTACAAGCTCGTCTACGGTACTTGGGACTTCGCCGCCGAATTTCTCAAGCAATACCCTAGAGGCGTTTATTATGCTCCTTGCCTTATTTTTGTAAAAGCCGCAAGAAAATATTTCTTTTTCAAGCTCTTCGTTTGAGAGCGCGGCAAAATCCTCGGGCTTTGAATATTTTTTAAACAAACCCTCGGTAACTTGGTTTACTCTTCTGTCCGAGCACTGCGCCGACAAAATGACCGCCACCAAAAGTTCAAAAGGCGTGGAGTGGTTAAGCTCACAATGAGCGTCGGGGTGCATTTCCTCAAGTTTTTTAATTATTTCCTGACAGTCGCCGTGCATTAAATAATTATTGCACAACGGTTCGTTTTTGGCAACCGAAAAAAATAAAATTGGGTCGAAGCCCAATTTTAGTATCGCAGTTATTCTTCATTCCAGCTTTACAGGCCGTTTTCCCTCAGGCAAGCCGTATATTCCTATAAAGGAGGGATAGTTCCCGCGGGATAGGACCAGTTTCGCCCTTGACAGATCACGCATTAAAAGTTTAACGGACAGGCCGCATCCCACGCCTGCCTCTTTGGGAGTATTGATGATTTTGGCGGGTGTTCGGTAGCTTATGATGTTGTCGTAAAACGTCATCGATTCGGATCTTGAGCGAAACGCAACAAAAATCTCTCTCATTTTTGATCCCCCGGGAATAGTATATATTGAGACATAGCGCAAATATAATCCTTAATATAATATATTGTTTAAAAATTATATCTTGTGCGAGAAATTTCGGGGGGATAGATGATTTATTTCGACAACGCGGCAACCACTCGCTTCAAACCGCGGGCGGCAATCAATGCGCTATTAAAGGAAGTTAAAAGAAGCTCCAACAGCGGCCGAAGCGGTCATGACGATGCGGTGCGGTGCGCACTTAAAAACGAGGAATGCAGAAGGTATCTTTTAAAAGCTTTCGGAGCGGAAGACGATTATTATCTGATATTTACCAAAAACTGCACCGAGGCTCTAAACCTTGCGATATTCGGCTATCTTAGCGGAAAAGAGGACGCCACGGTTATTACCAGCGCAATCGAGCATAACAGCGTATTAAGGCCGCTTTTTAAACTAAAAAAGGACGGGAAAATAAAACTTCGCGTAATCAACCCCGTTGATAACGGCGCGGTAAGCGTAAAACACATTGCCAACGCGGCAGATGGAGCGGAACTGGTGGCTTTAAACCTTATGTCAAATGTCACAGGCGCTATAAACGATGTCGCGGAGATAGCAAAGTATCTTGACAAGAAAAAAACAATTTTTCTTGTGGACGGCGCGCAGGGCATACCCTTATATGACATCAACATGAAAGAGATGAAAATAGATATGCTCGCCATGCCGGGGCATAAAGGGCTTCACGGGGTGCAGGGAACGGGCTTTTTGATATTCAGACGAGACCTCGAGCTTGCTCCCCTGCTGTATGGCGGAACGGGCACAAGCTCAGATAGCGTTTACCAGCCCCACGCCGCCCCCGAAGCTTATGAAGCGGGCACGGTGTTTTCGGCAGGTATTCACGCCCTTTATGAAGGCGCAAAATGGAGCTTTGACAACAAAGCGCAAAACAGGGCAAGGATAGCTGCGCTCACCAAACTGTTTTTGTATAACCTTGGCTATCTGGGGGCGAAATGCTATGCGAAAAACCCGCACGGAGGAATTGTCAGTTTTTCCTTTGAAGGCATAGACCCGTCGGACCTTGCGGATATATTAAACCGCAACTACGGCATTGCGGTAAGAAGCGGTCTGCACTGCGCCCCGCTCATTCACAATCACATGGGCACTTTGGAGAGCGGTCTTGTAAGGGTCAGCTTTGGCGTGGACAACACGGAAAAAGAAGTTGCGATTTTAACCGAAGCCCTTGAAAAGACGGTATACAAAACGGGGCTTAAAAAGTAACATAAACCTTAAGCTTTAAAAGCAAAAGCGGTATTATATATTTTTTTGCTGAAATAATTGACCAGTAAAATTAAACATGCGGTATTAAACAATATCAACATATATAATCAATCACAAGGCTAACTAATACAAATTAAAATATGTTTGCGAAATAATTGAAACTTTTTAAATCAATAAACCAAAAAAGCATATGACAGCCTATATAACCAGGAAATGACCGCCCAAATAAACCGACATGACCGCTATTATCAAGATATGCCCGCATGAACCGACTATAACCAAGATATGAAACGACTATAACCAAGATATGAAACGACTATAACCAAGACTGAAACGACTGCAACAAGACATGAACCGTTTACAACCAAGACAACAAAGACATGAAGCGAGATAAACCGACTATAGCAAAGATATGAACCGACTATAACAAGAAAACAAAAATAACCTATAATAATTATAGGTTAAAGTCTAATACTGGCCTGCCGTTTTTATAATCACAAGAGGTAAGCAGTATTCTCTTAATCTCAGCGGGCGTAAGAGTGGGACACCTCTCAAGAGCTAGACATGCGGCTCCCGCTACATAAGGGGCGGATACCGATGTTCCCGACATTACCGTATAAGTTCCGTTTCTCTTAATCCCCGTC
>JAAZIO010000032.1 GCA_012800805.1 Clostridiales bacterium
ACGGCAACGGCTATTTCGGATATTATTTCCGTGGCGTTTACCGAAAAGATTTCGGCGCCTGTTATATTGTCGTCCTCGTCGGCAAATATTTTAGCAAATCCTCTGTCAGAGCCGTCTATTACCGATTTGCCGTTTGCGCCCATAAGGAACTTTCCAACTTTAACTCCTTCCACGCTTCCCACCGCCGCTATCTGGGGGAAAGTGTATACGCAAGAGGGAACTGCGGATAAGTCAATTGATTTTTTTTGGCCGAGCATTGCCTCAACCGCGCAAATCGCCTCGGCATGAGCTTTATGGGCTAAAAGCGCGCCTCCGATAGCGTCGCCGCAGGCGTATACGCCGCCAAGCGTGGTTTCAAAATTATCGTTTACTTTTATATAACCATTTTGGCACACAATTCCAATTTTTTCAAGCTTATCGGCATCGATATTACTTTTTCTTCCAATCGCCATTATAACTGCGCCCGCCTCAATTTTTTCCCCGCTCTCAAGCATAACGCCGTCTGCTAAAATCTCCGCCGTTTTTTGTCCCGTCACAAATTTTACACCGTTTTTTCTCATAACGGATGAGAGCTGAACGGATATTTCCTTTGAAAACATAGGAAGAATTCTCTCCCTTGCCTCAATTACGGTAACATCTTTTTTAATTTGCGAAAAATACTGCGCAAACTCTATTCCAATAACCCCGCCGCCGATGATTATTATTTTATCCGTGGGAACGGGACGCTCCAGCACCTCGTCTGAAGTGAGAGCCCTCTCCTCCCCTTTTATGTTCGGCATAACGGGCTTTGAGCCTAAGGCAATTAAAATCTTAACCGCCTTATACTTTTCACCGCCTGCTTCAATTATGCCTTTATCCAAAATTTCTGCGCGCTCGTTTATTACTTTTACGCTCAGCGATGACAGCAGTTTCTCAACCCCGCTTCTTAGCAAAGAGCATATCTCGTCTTTTTTCAAGTAAGCCGCGGCTTCGTCAAAGCGGATATCTTTTGCAACTATTCCTAAAGAGGAAAACTCTCCCGCCTCAAAGTAGAGCTGGGAAGACCTTAAAAGGGATTTCATGGGAATGCAGCCGCGGTTAAGACAGGTTCCCCCAAGCGCCCTTTCCTCAAACAATATTACGCTCTTTTTAAGCTTTGCCGCCCTTACCGCCGCGGCGTAACCTGCGGGACCTCCGCCGATTACGGCAATGTCGTAAATCTCAGCCATTTAATGCCTCCAAAATTTTTGACGCGTCGCCCTCGCCGTCAGTTTTGCTATATACGCTCTTTCCCAAAAGGTAATTTTCAAGGCTCTTTATGTAATCGATGTCCAGACAGTCTGAAAATATTTTAACCTCTTTTATGATACCGCCCTCTGTTTTTGCTCTTACATCGAAAAGCCCGCTATCAAAAAGCAGTTCAGCTCTTTTGTCAAAGCTTATATCCTCGCCTAAAAGATACTCCCTGCTATAAAAATTTGCCCTCTTTTTTTCAATTTCAGCAGCGTCAAAATCACTCTGTTTCATTTCGTAAAACTCGCCGCCTTTATCTTTGCAAAGGCATTTAAACGCCTCTGTAAGCGCCTTTTGCATTGACGCCGCCGTGACCGCGCCATTAAGCTCGCTTAAATTTACCACTCTTGAGCCAACGCTTGCGATTCCCCTCTTTTTTAGCTTCATAAGCGGCGGGGTAAGATATCGTGAGATTTTTTCGGGGTCCGTGCAAATTAACAGCGTTCCGTGATGTAGACGGGTATTGCCCTCTTTGTAAAAAGCGTTGCCCGAAAACTTTCTGCCGTCCGATAAAATGTCGTTTCTTCCGCTGAGCTCGCACTCTATGTTAAATGAGCGCACCGCGCCCATTATAAGCTCCTGGTTTTGCTTTAAGTCATACACGGGCTCTTTTGCGATAAATGTAAAGTTAAGGTTTCCCTTATCGTGATATACAGCGCCGCCGCCCGATATTCTTCTTGCGAGCTTTCCGCCCTCTTCCTCAAATAATGAAAGGCGGCATTCAGACTTTGCGTCCTGATGCCTGCCTATAACTATCGTATGGTCGTTTCGCCATAGATACAGCGTAAGCTCGCCCTCGTCTGCCGTGTCAAAAAGCTCTTTTTCATAGGATTGGTTTAGATAAACATCAAGCGAAGTTGAGCAAAACAGCCTGAACCTCATTTAAGCAGCCCCCAGTTTTCAGCTACGGTATAGTTTACGACAAGCGGCACCTTAAGTTTTGCCGCGTTGGACATTTCTTCAACCAGTATTTTTATGACCTCGTCCGCCTCTTCTTTTGCGGCGTCGACAATAAGTTCGTCATGCACTTGAAGTATCATTTTTGACTTAAAATCTTTAAGCCTCTCTTCAATGCTAAGCATTGCAATTTTAACGATTTCAGCGGCGCTGCCTTGAAGCGGCGTGTTCATAGCCATTCTCTCCGCGGCGTTCCTCCTTTGCGCGTTGGAGGAGTTTATATCGGGCAGGGCGCGTTTTCTTCCAAACAGCGTGATGGCGTATCCCGTATCTCTTGCTTTTTTTACGCAATTGTCCATAAAGGTTTTTACTTTGGGATACATCTCAAAGTAAGCCTCTATAAACTCTTTTGCCTTGGATACCGGCATTCCGATGTTTTGCGAAAGCCCGTAGCCGCTGATTCCGTAAATTATGCCAAAGTTTACAGCCTTTGCGTCCCTGCGCATTTGAGATGTTACTTTGTCAAGCGGCACTTTAAATACAGCGGACGCAGTAATAGCGTGAATGTCCTCTGAAGTTTTATAAGCCTCAATCAGTCTTTCATCTTCTGAAAAGTGCGCAAGGAGTCTTAGCTCTATCTGGGAATAGTCGGCTGATATCAATACGCCGCCTTGGCTTCCTATGAACGCTTTTTTTATCTCAGCAGCTTCCGCGCTTCTTGCGGGCAGGTTCTGCAGGTTCGGGTTGACGGATGACAGCCTTCCCGTTGCGGTTACCACCTGATTAAACTCCGTATGCAGCTTGCCTTCTTTTACAAGAGGTCTTAAGCCGGTAACATAAGTGCCCTGAAGCTTGCTCAGATGCCGCCACTTTAAGATTTCGTCAATAATTTCATGCTCGCCTTTAAGATTGCTTAGGGCCTCCTCGTCGACGGAGTATCCCGTCTTTGTTTTCTTTCCTCTTTTCAGCCCCATCTTATCATACAGAATCTCGCCAAGCTGTCGGGGCGAGGCGATGTTGAAGCGCTCTTTTGCAAGGGCGTATATTTTGAGCGCCGTTTCGTTTATCATTTTGTCGTATTTTTTTGAAAGCTCGTCAAGAACTTTGATGTCTACGCTGACGCCTCTTGATTCCATATCCGCAAGAACTTTGACAAGCGGAAACTCTATATCGTATACTAGCCTATCAAGAGACATTTCTTTTATCTTTTCTTGATACCTCTTGTATAAAACAATCATGGAGCAAGGAGAATACGGAAGGCCCTCCGCCTCTAAAACATGGCTTAGCCCTTTTGGCGTAACGCAGCCGTTTGCAAGGTGGTAAGCAAGAGATAAGTCAAAATACTTACCTCTAAAGCCAAACAGCCTGATAAAGGGTTTGGTGTCGTAGAATATAAACACCGCGTCTTGGGAAAGTATCGTTTTTAAAGCTTCGCTAAAGTCCGCGCCCTCTGAAAAAAGGTCCTTTTGCAGCGATACGCTGTACTGCATGGTCTCGTCAAAGGCAAAGGAAAGTTCGCTTCCCGCAATCAGCGCTATTTTATCGCCCGTGCCTTTTAGGACTCTTTTAATGTCGTCAAGATTACTCAGCTCGGTAACGCCGTATTTAAGCTCGGTTTTTTCCTGTTCTTTTACCTCGTCGCTTTCAAAGGATTTTAAAAGCGAAGTCATCTCAAGCTCTTTAAGTTTTTCGCTGAGCTTAATATAGTTCGCCTTTTTGTATTCGATGTCATTTAAAGAGCACTCTATAGGGGCGTTTGTTTCAATCCTGCAAAGCTCTCTTGAAAGTATTGCGATTTCTTTGTTAAGCCTTACCTTTTCACCGACTTTTCCCGGGATTTCGTCCGCCTTGCTTAAAATCTCGTCAAGGCTTTGATATTTAAAAATAAGGTCCTTTGCGGTCTTTTCGCCGACACCCGGAATTCCCGGGACATTATCGGATCAGTCCCCCATAAGCCCTTTGTAGTCAAGATAAGACGACGGCGTAAAGCCGGCGCCTTTTAAATATTCAAGGTCCACAACCTCAATTTCGCTGACGCCTTTTTTTGTCCAGTATACCTTTGTGGTTTCGTCAACAAGCTGAAAACTGTCACGGTCACCCGTAACTATTATCGTGGGTTCGTCAAAGCGCTTGGCAAGCGTTCCGATAAGGTCGTCCGCCTCATATCCTTGCATTTCGATAATTTTAATGTTCATCAAAGACAGTATGTTTTTCAGCGGCTCAAGTTGGACGGCAAGGTCATTGTCCATAGGCTTTCTTGTTGCCTTATAGCTGTCATACATCTTATGGCGGAAAGTGGGGCCTTTTGCGTCGAAAACTGCGGCTATGTGGGTCGGCTCTTCGCTTTGGATAAGCTTAATCAAAATCTTTAAAAAACCGAAAATCGCGCCCGTAGGCTGCCCCTTGAATGTGGTGAGGTTAGGGATAGCGTGGTAGGCGCGATGGAGTATGCTGTTTGAGTCGATTAAAAGTATTTTTTTATTCATAACTTTCCTTTAGCTCCCTGGCGAGCGCATAGAAAATTTTTGCTATTGCGTGACGGCGAAAGTCCCTTGTTTTTCTTAAAAGCATCGCCTCATCGGGATAGACTTCAAAAAGTTTATCCGCCGTGGACAGCAAAAACTCGCGCGCGCTATAAATTTTTAGCCTTTCCATATCAAGGTGCAGCGCAAAGTATTCAAACAGCGCAAGAACGGTTTCGGTGTCGCTAAGGCTTTCCATATCGTCAAAGGGCAACCTCTCTTTTATAAACGATATAAGAGATTCCACCGTGTGCGCGTCACGCCTAAAGGGCGATGAAAGCTCAAAGCTAAGCTGCTTTGCCACCTTTTCGCACTTTTCTTTCAAAAGTTTGTCAAGCTGCGCTTCGCCTTTTAACTCTATGTAATATTTTTTTCCTTTATAGCCTTTGATATAACGAAGCGCGTCAAGGTAACCGACTTTTTCATAGCGCTCTATCCTATCGGGCAGAAATGCCATGGTCTGGCCCATGAAGCTTTCGGAAGGAATTATGTAATGAATGTTTAAATCGTCGTAAATGATTTTTCGTCTTCTGACTTTATCGGATGTCCTTATAGCGATTATATCTTTTGCCCCACCCCTTGCCGCAAGATTGATGGGCAGGTTATCCCAAACGCCGCCGTCTATGTATTTTTCTCCGTCTATCTCATAAAAGCCGTAAAGCGGGAATGTGGCGGAAGCTATTAAATAATCCGCAAGCTTTCCTTCCTCCACTTCGTCCGCAAACTTTTCAACCGCCTCGAGCTTTGACACGCAGTAGGTCACAAACCCCATTCTAAGGTTGGAATTTCTTATTTTTTCCTCGTCTATGCTTAGCTTTACGAACTTTTCCATCTTTGAGCTTGAGGCGTTTATAACCTTTCTTATCCTCATGACGGACTGGGCAAGGTAAATAAGCGTCTTTGAATCAAGCTCTTTGTTGCCAAGCTTTTCGGCTATTTCGTCGTCAAACTCCATAATGTCGGAGATTCTTACATCGTGCCAGAATTTTCTCAGCCGCTCAAGCCCGTCTTGGGACAATATAGCGGCGTTGAGGGCTCCAATGGAAGTCCCCGTAACAGTGGAAAAGCGGTATCCCGCTTCATAGAGCGCCCTAAGCGCCCCCACGTGATACGCGCCTTTTGCTCCTCCGCCCTCAAGGACAAGGGCGAGGTTCTTTGCGTTGGGTTTGATTTTTTCCAATTCCTCTCCTTACGGCGTGATGTTTCTGTAATCTTTCG
>JAAZIO010000033.1 GCA_012800805.1 Clostridiales bacterium
GGGTCGCAGTAGGTTGCAAATATCGGCTCATATGTTATTCTGCCTACCGATTTCTCCGCGGGGACAAGCTCATAGCCGAGTTTTTCATACTTTCCTATATAGTTTTTAAGCTCGGTTTCAAAATCGTTGTTTTCAATGTATTGCTTTCTTTCCATAAATTAAATAAATAGCCTAAATGATTGTTTCAATGCGATTGTTTTATTGTTTTTGCTGTTATTTTATAAGCAATGCTTTATTGTTAAAAAGGATAAACGGTCAAAAGAGCGCCTTTCAATACCCCCTCGGCTTTATCTTCAATCACCGCAAAGCCGTCCGCCTCTGAAAGCGTAGATATCATGCCGGACTTTGAAAAAAGCGGCATGGCTTTAAGTTCACCGTCGATGTTTTTTAGTTTCACGGGATAGAGCGCCGTCTTTCCTTCCCCCGAGGGGAAATTGATTTCGCTTTTTGCGATAACTTTTTTTCCTTTCCGCTCAAGCGCCTTGTCAAAGAGCACAGTAAACATCATATACGCGGCCATCGGATGGCCGGGAAGCCCAATTACCGCTTTATTTTGGGCTTTAGCGATTATCGTCGGTTTTCCCGGCTTAACCGCAATGCCGTGACAGAGGATTTCGCCCATTTCTTTTATCATTTTGGCTGTCAAGTCCCCCCTTCCGACAGAGCTTCCGCCGGAGAGCAAAACGACGTCGCTGGCCTCTAGGGCGTCGGACAAGGCATTTTTAAGCTCTTCCTCGCTGTCTTTAATTCTTTTGTGAAAGGTTATCACCCCTCCCGTCTCGATGACGGCGGAGGATAAAAGATAGCTGTTTATATCCCTTATTTTGCCCGTTTCGGGGGTTATCGAAGGCTCTATAAGCTCATCTCCGCTTGAAATTACGGCAAATCTCAGCGGTTTAAAAACTTTTACTTTAGTCCTGCCGCATGCCGCGGCGACTCCCAGGTGTCTTGCGCTTAATATCTCGCCCTTTTTTATGATTGTGTCGCCCTCTTTTATGTCAAAGCCTTTTGTAATGACATTCTCGTTTACCGCAAGGGCTTTATAGATTGCAACAAAATCTATAAAATCCTCACTGTCTTCAATCATTGAAACGCTGTCGGCGCCCTCAGGAAGCGCTCCTCCCGTCGGCACATAAACTGCCTCGCCGCGGCTGATTTTAAGGTTTGTCCCTTTTCCCATTTCCACAGCGCCCGCTTTTTTCAGCATTGCGGGAACCGAGGCGGTTGAGCCCGTGGTATCTCGGCTTAAAACCGCGTATCCATCTACCGTGGACCTTGAAAAATGCGGCACATCTATGTCCGCTTTTATATCTTCGTATAAAATCTTTCCGCAGGCGGACACCAAATCAATCTCCTCATGCCCCATCTCGGGCAGTATTGACTTTAAAATGTTTGCCGCCTCGTCAAGTTTAACAGCTTTAAAAAAATCCATCTCTTTAGCCTCTTCTTCCGCAGTCGGTCACGTCGCCGTTTATTATGTCAAGGGCGTGCTCCAAAACTTCCTTTATAATAAAGTAGCCTTCCCTTGCCGCCTTTACCGAACCTGCCAGGTTTATGATGACGGTATTGCCCCTGACTCCCGCAATTCCTCTTGACAGCATCGCTTTTGGGGTATATTCAAGCCCTTTTACCCTTATTGCTTCCGCAATCCCCGGGATTTGTTTATCGATAACAAGCAACGTTGCCTCGGGTGTCACATCCCTTTTGCTAAGCCCTGTGCCTCCGCTCGTTATGATTAAATCCGCCATTTTTTCGTCGCACAGCCTTATAAGGGAGTTTGCAATGGCGTCTTTTTCGTCGGGAACAACGGTTTTTTCCAAAACGGAAAAACCGTCCTCTTTTAACATCTCCTCAAGGACGGCGCCCGAAATGTCTTCTTTGACTCCATTATATACGCTGTCGCTGCATACGACAACGCCCGCTGTTCTTTGTTTTTTCATAAGTCCTCATAATTATTATAACACAATTAGCGGCCGTCAACAATGAAAAAACGGGGCTGGCCCCGTTTAATCTTCAACCGTTTCCACTTTGATAAGGTTTGTCTTTGCGCCCTCAAGCGGCGAGCCTGCGGTTATTACTATGTTGTCGCCCTTTTTAACCATCTCTTTTTGCTTTGCAATATTCAGCGCGTTTATGAACATATCGTCCGTTGTGTTGACCTTTTCCGCAAGCACGGGAATTATTCCCCAAGACAGCGCCATTTTCCTTACCACTTTTTCCTCGTGTGCGATAGCCAGTATCGGCACGGGCGGGCGGAATCTTGAAATCATTCTTGCGGTTTTGCCGCTCCTTGTGCATACCGCTATGCACTTTGCGTTAATTCCTATCGCAACGCCGCAGGTTGAATGGGAAAGGGCGTCGAGATTGCTTTGAATGGTGAATTTTGTATTTAAAAACTGCTCTTTGTAGTCTATTGCGTTCTCGGTCGCTTCAATAATTTTATTCATAACCACAACAGCCTGCACGGGATATTTGCCAACGGCGGTCTCGGCCGAAAGCATTACGGCGCTTGTTCCGTCGTATACGGCGTTCGCCACGTCCGACACTTCCGCTCTTGTGGGGCGCGGGTTGTGTATCATGGATTCAAGCATTTCGGTAGCGGTTATTACCCTTTTGCCTAGCATCCTGCACTTGTCTATGAGCTTTTTTTGTATGGAGGGGAGTTTGACATAGGGGATTTCAACGCCCATGTCGCCTCTGCCTAACATAACGCCCTCGCAAAGCGACACTATTTGCTCGATATTGTCAATGCCTGCCTGATTTTCGATTTTCGCTATCAAATCTATATCCTCTCCACCGTGCTGGTCCAAAAAGTCTCTAACGGAGGCGATATCCTCCCTTGTTGAAACAAAGGAGCAGGCTATCAAATCGACATCGTTTTCAATGGCAAAGAGCAAATCTTTTTTGTCGTGCTCGCTTAAAAACTCCTGCTTTAAAACTTTTCCGGGGAATGCCA
>JAAZIO010000034.1 GCA_012800805.1 Clostridiales bacterium
ATATAAGCTTTTACATTACGGTTTTCCTTTGTGAAACGATAAAACCGCAAGAAATTTGCGGTTAACTTAGTTAAAGAATTAAATAGGCTTTTTTAGATATCTTATTTAAAGCGTTGGAGCATTTTATTTAAAGCAAAGCAAGTTTCCTCTGTGAAATGACAAATGTGAAATGACAAAACCGCAAACCATTGATTTGCGGTTATTTTTAGTTATATTATTTAAAGTGTTAGATATTTTTAGAGAGCTTATAGTTTTGTTTAAGGAATAAAGCTTTGTCGTATAGTTTTGTTTAGGAATAATATTTTTTTGTCGTATAGTTTTGTTTTAGCAATAATCTTTTTCGTTTTATATAAGCGTAAATTATATCTTTATCTACTTATTCCTTTGTCAAAATGTTTGTTTTTTGTCGCGCATTAATAGGGCGGCGATTGTTTTGGCATCCTTGATTTCGCCTGTGTATATTTTTTCAACCGCTTCTTTAAAGGGCATTTTTACAGTCAGCAAAAACTCGTCCTCGTCAAAGCAAACTTCATCCTGCGCAAAGTCCGTCGCAAGGTATATATAAATTATTTCGTTTGTGTAGCCGGGTGAGGGGTAAAGCGTCGTCAAAAGCTCAAGTTTTTTAGCTATAAGACCCGTTTCTTCTTTAAGTTCCCTTAAAGCGGCGTCATAGGGATTTTCGCCAAAATTCAGCTTTCCCGCGGGGATTTCAAGCAATTCTTCCTTATAGGGATATCTGAACTGTTTAACCAAATAACAATTGTCATCTTTATCCACCGCTAGAACCGAAGCCCCGCCGCTGTGCTCAACAACCTCTCTGGTGCAGGGCTTGCCGTTTGGCAGCACTGCGTCGTCGCATCTGACGTTTATGATTTTTCCCTTGAAAACATAATTTTTTTTAACGGTTTTTTCGCCAAGTTCCATAGCACAAATATAACATCAGCCATTTATTTATGCAAGAAAAAACTAACTTTTTGCGACACGGGCGGAAGTATCTTTTGCACTTATGGCGAATAGCAAAAGAGCGGGGCGGCGACAATCATAGAAAGGGAGGACAATATGAAAAAGGGTTTGGTTATCGCAGTAATTTGTTTGCTTATCGCGCTTATCGTCGTCTTAACAGCTTGTAACGACAATACGGTTAGCGAGGAGTGCGTAAGAATACATATCCGCGCAAACAGCAACAGCATTGAGGACCAAGCCGTAAAGCTTAAAGTTCGCGACGCCATAACGCTTTATCTCAGCGACAAACTTGAAGGACTGATAAATAAAGAGCAGGCGTTATCCGCGCTAAGCGACTCTTTATGCGAAATCAAAAAAATAGCGGCCGATACCCTAAGCCAAAACGGCTTTGACTACGGCGTTTCGGCTAAAATTTCAAACGAAAAATTTCCCGAAAGAGAATATGACGGCTTTGTATTTCCCGGCGGCTACTATGACGCGCTTATCATAGAGCTGGGCGAGGGCAGCGGCGACAACTGGTGGTGCGTGGCTTTTCCGCCTCTGTGCTTTGTGCCGGATGGGGGAGATAAAATC
>JAAZIO010000035.1 GCA_012800805.1 Clostridiales bacterium
AATCGAAAAATTTTGCGGGAAGAACAAGATTTCCATTCATTAAGTAGCCGAGAATTCCAGGCACCAAAAACAGTGCGCTGAGAATCATCAGCACAAGAGATTTGGCGCGGCTGCCTTCATATACTACGCGCTTCTTTTTGCCTTGCTCCGCCGCTTTTTGCGCCGCCGGCTGGTTGGGAACGGGTGCGTATCCCTGAGGCAGATACCCCGGCGGAAAAGCTTGCTGCATTCCTTGCGGGTAGCCCTGCTGAACCATGCCTTGAATGGGCAATACCATGATTTGCGGATACATTCCCATGGGAGGAGGCGAGGGCATCTGGGTATAATCGGGCGCGCAGGCAATGGGCGGTACAGGTACCGTCCTTGAGGGGATATTAACACTCATCGTAACGCCGCAGCTTGGGCATTTGATTCTGTGTTTATATCCGGCCGGCGCGTTAACCGGCGCCTCAAAACTTATGTCGGCATGGCAGCTCGGACATTTAGTGAACATATTTCCTCCAATATAGGACTGCGCAAATATATATACTATATTAAACCAATATCCAACCTATGTCAATGCTAATCAAAAACAAATTAATTCGTCACAGTGTGACAATAATTAACATTTTTGAACATTATATTCAATGCATAATAATGTTTTTATGTTAAAAACTAAAAGCATGAAGAAGGTGTGTTTTATTATCGGAGCGTCCAGCGGAATAGGTGAAAGCTGCGCTCAAAAGTTCTTGTCCGAAGGTTATGTGGTATACAACGGCTCCAGAAACCCCTCCACAGTCGACGGGGTTAAAAACCTTACCCTTGACGTGGCAACTGAAAGCACCATAGACGAGGCCATTTCGATAATCGAAGAGGAGCAGGGTGGGCTTGATGTGCTTGTATACAGCGCGGGATACTCTATGATGGCGCCCGTGGAATACGCTAAACAGTCCGACTACCGCTATCTTATGGAAGTTAACTTTTTCGGCTTCGTGCTTACCGTTCAAAAGGCTATGCCTCTTCTTGTAAGACGCCACGGCAGAATTATCGCGCTAAGTTCAATCGGCGCTGTGGTTCCGATTGGTTTTGACGCTTTTTACTCCGCCTCCAAAGCGGCGCTCAATATGTTTATCAGAGAGCTTAACATAGAGATAGCCAAAAAAGGCGTTAAAGCGATTGCAGTAATGCCCGGAGGCACCAAAACCAGCTTTACAAGAGACAGAAATGTTTACAGCGAAGAGGAAGCAAAAGAGTATTCGGAATATGTTAAAAACGCAAGCAAAGCGCTTGGCGAAATAGAGCAAAAGGGTATGTCTCCCGAAGAAGTGGCCGAAACGGTTTATCGCGCCGCTACGGGAAAGACCCCTGAAATAATATCTGCGGGAGCGGTCAACAAGGCCATTCATGCGCTCTCCCGCATTATGCCAACCCTTGAGACAAGGATGATTTCAAAACTGATTTTCAGGGTTTAGTCATAACCCCCGGGGTTTTATATAAATTGCGGCGCTTGCGCCGCATTTTTCTTTTTAGAAAGTTACGCATATAGTATATCTTTAAATTTAACATACGGTTTCATTATTTTAAATTGAGGTTAATGATATTTTTAAATTGCGGTTAAAGGTATTTAAAGAATTTATTGAGAAGAAAAATTAATTTTGTTTATATAAGGGGGTATCAAATTTTTTTATTATCTATTTTGTCCAACGGTCAGTTTAACTTATTTCCTCAGCCGTTTTTTTGCCGTAAAACCTTTTTATTAATCTAACCAAAACGGGATACAAGGCGGGGACAATCAGAGCATTTGAGACAATATGAACTATATAAAAGTAGGCGCCTTTTATATAATAGGCGGCAAAGAGAGACGGCAAAGAGCTCAACGGAACGCCGTAGGGAAGCGCCATCAGCGTGTCTATAAGGGTAGAGAGCACTCCGAACAAAGCCGTCATTATAACGGCGAAAACCGTAGCCTTAAAGGTATTCGGTTTTTTCAATATAATAGAAGAAAGCAGGGCAAGGGTGGGATAATAGAGAAAATACAATATAACCCAGGTATGAACGCTGTATAGCGCAAGCTGAAGCAGACAAAACACCAGCGCCGCGGGAACCGCAATTTTTTTACCCATAACGATGGCGAAAGAAATCACGGTTACGGTGACAAGCTCAATGTTGGGTATAAAGCTCAATAAAAACTTTAAGGCAAAAAGCAGCGCCGATATGACCGCGACATAAGAGATGTATTTTGCTCCGTTTTTAATCTTTGATTTATCCATTAAAAGTTTCTGTTTTTATAAGGTAGCTTGCCCCGTTTACAAGCGGCAAATCTTTTGCGCCTACTCCCGATAAATGATAGGTTTTTCCGTTATACTCGGTATCGTTTCCGAAATAGATATACTCGGTCTTTTCCAAATCGTGATAAATCGCAATAAACTCGCTATCATCCGTCGGCGTGACGCCGCCTGCTTTTTTAATCATTATTCCGAAAGGAAATTCCTCATATTCATAATCAATGTTTTCTTTTTCTTTAAGCATGATAAGCGCAAGGTGGAGGTTGTCCGCCGATGTCGAGAGCGTATACTCCTCGCCGCCAAGGATTATTTTAACGGTCTTTTCGCCGTTTTCAATTACATCGTTGCATGATGTGAGCGCAAAAAGCAGAATAAGCGGCAACAACAAAGCTAAAATTAAGTTTTTAAAATTCTTCATAAATACTCCTGAATAAATAATCTGATAATAAAAAACTCTCCCGGAGGAGAGCATGAATAAACGCCCCAAAGCTCCCTCCGAGCGCGGGTTAAACGGTATCCTGACTTGGAGAGCTTTTACGCTTTGCCTCCTTCCCTTTCAGTGGTTTAATGGCAACTTAGCTCCTCACAGTAGCGGGGGCTGTGAAGGATTTTCACCTTCTTCCCGTTTTTTTATATTCTATCACCCTATTAAAAAGAGGTCAATCTTTATTCCATAAAAAAGAAATTTGACCTTATTCTATAAAAAGAGTTCAAACCAAAAGAGGTTAAAGCTTATTGACTTTAAATAATAAACTTAATGAAAGAGTGGCAATAATTCAATATCTTTGAAGAACTAAATTTCCTTAAACATCAAACTGCCGCCAATATAAAATAAAAAAGCAAGCCACGAAAGACACTTAAAATAAAAATTTAAATGATTACAAAAATTTAAACGATTAGCGATATTTATTAAACGGACAAACTCATTTAATTAATGCACAGCGATATTATTAAGCGGGCAAACACAATAAATTAAGACGCAAAATAGTTTACGGGCAAGGCTGAAATTTCAATAAAGGGAGAGGGGAAAGCCTCCTATAAAAAAAGCCGGGGAAACCGGCTATCAGGCTAGAACGGGCTCAAGCCGTTCCATCATTTTTTCTTTAAGCGAAAGGTAAGCGTTTGATAATTCAAGTATGTAGCGTTGTCTTTCGATGGGGTCAAGGCTGTCAAGCTTGGCTTTGTCGCAAAGCTGGGCAATGGGATTGATTATCTCCTCGCCCTTTTCAAGTATAGCCCGCATTTTCTTGTATACTTCCACTTCCGCTGGCGAAAGGCTCACGGGTCTGCCTTGCGAGTGCACATTAAGCCTGCTTTTGTAGTTGTTGGCTACCAGCCTGGCTTTGGCTTCCGCGGCCAAAACGCGAATCTTACACTTAGGATGTTTTACGTTGCTCATAATCCCCTCCTGATGGTATTTTACCATCAAAGAAAAGCTTATGGAACGCTATCGACAAAACTAGTACTTTACTTACAAAATCAGTTATTTACTCTTTGCTTTCCTCTTGCGGGGTCTCTTCAGCAACGGCAGCGGGAGCGGCCTCTTCTTCATCGGGATTGCGCTTGTTTATGCCGACGATTTGAGTGACGGGCAAAGAGAATGTTATGCCCGCGCCCCTTTCATGGAGTTTACCCGCGACGGTTACCGCTTTCATAATATCGTTTTTTATCTCTTTTTTGCACACGATAAGAAGCAGCTCTTTTTCTTCTTTAACCGTGATTCCGTAAAAATGCACGGCGTCTTTGCCGCCCGTTCCTCTTCCGTGGAGGATAGTTCCGCCGGTGGCGCCCGCAGCTTTAGCCGCGGCCATTAGGTCGTCCGCGACTCCTCTATCCACTATGGTCATGACAAGTTCAAATTCGTTACTCATTTTATCCTCCTATAAACCCTTTGACTGCCTCATACACTTCCTTTTCGGCAATGGAGCTGAGCGGGATGGTAAAGGCGATTCCGTTGCCTATTTTATCCATCATGAAGTGCGAGGCAAGAGCGGACAAGGTTTTGCCTTTAATGCTGTCGGGGATTATTGCAAAACACACATCCTTGTCGCGGTCGGCAAGGCCCAGCCACTCAAGCATTTCGCCGCCGGCTGTGCCTCTTCCCATTGTTATTGTTGAAAAAACGATTCCGCACGAAACGGAAAAATGTTCGAACTCGGCTCCCATGCCTCTTGGCAGCATGGCTATCATAAGCGATAATTTATCCATTTATTCCTCCCAGTCGAACTCTATAATTTCGACAAGTTCCATCGCGGGCTCGGGCTCGGGTAAAGCGGGAGCTCCGACGGGCGCAAGAGCCTTTTCCGCTTTCTTGATTTTGATAGCGGAATAAAGACCAAGCAACTGAAGCGTGATAAGCGGCATCATGGCTATCATGGCGATCACGCCGAAAGAGTCGGCTATAATGTTTCCGCCGAGCGCCTTTGACGCGCCCGTTGCAAGCGGAAGCAAGAAAGATGCCGCCATAGAACCGCTTGCGGCGCTGCCGGAGTCGAAAGCGATTGCGGTATAAACTTTGGGCACAAAGAACGAGATAACAATAGCCGCCGCATAGCCCGGAACTATAAACCAAAGAACCGAAATTCCCGTAAGAACTCTCACCATGGCAAGGCCGACGGCAAGAGCCACGGCAATCATAAGGGAAAACAGTATGCTCTTTTTCTTAATTGTTCCCGCGGTTATCTCCTCGATTTTGCCCGTAAGGATGTGCACGGCGGGCTCGGCTATAACAAGGAAGAAGCCTACCAAAATACCTATGGGAATAAGCGCGAACTTATGACCCGACAACACTATTTTTTCGCCGAGGCTGGCTCCCGTTTCAAGGAAGCCGAAGCTTACGCCCGTGAGGAATATGACAAGGCCGAGGTATGTATAGAAAATACCCATTAAAATCTTTGATATCGCTTTCTTTTTCAATCTTAACGAAGCGATTTGGAATATAAAGAAGAAAAAGAGAATAGGAACCAGCGCGATTGCCACGTTTATAAGCTGCTCAACCAATATGTCCACAAAAGTAAAGGCTGAGGATGTAACGGTAAGCATGGGCTCGTTGGAGATAAGGCCCAAAATCAGTATCGGAATAATCGGGCCGGTTGAGCATAGCGCCAGCATGCCAAAGTTGTCTTCAGCGGAAGAGGAGTCCTTTACTGTGGCAAGACCGATGCCGAATGCCATAAAGAACGGGACGGTTATGGGGCCCGTGGCCACTGCGCCCGAGTCGAAAGCAATCGGAATAAAAGAGGGTGACTTGAAAGCAAGACCGATTGCAAGCGCTATTATTATAAAGTAGGAAATAACAAGAATTTTCTGAAGGTCAAGGTTGAAAACAAGCCTTAAAACGGAAATAATCAGAAAGATTCCGACGCCCGAGGCTACAACAATTATTATAAGAAACTCGCTTATCGCGTTTTTAAGCTGTCCGGCAAGAATCCACAGGTTAGGCTCGGCAAGGGTGGTCGCAATACCCATAGTGAGAGCAACCACGATAAGGAGCGCAAGTTTTGCCGCTTTGGCGCCTTTTTCGGCAGGGGAGGAAAGAAGTTTTGAGCCGATGTTTTCACCGATAGAAATCATCGAAAGGTCAGCTCCCAAGGAGAACAAGCTCATTCCAAGCAGAACCATTAAGACCGCGACTATGAAAAATCCGTAATCTCTTCCTTCAAAACCGCCAAAGCTGAACATAAGTATCAGCACCAAAACGGAAATAGGCAAGATAGATACAACCGATTCCTTGAGTTTCTCTAAAAATCTCATTTATTCTCCTTTTGCCTGACTCTGAAAATTTCCTTGAGTTTTTTGACGGCGTCGCCTGCGTCACGGCAGTATATTCCTCCAATAGACGCGGCATATTCTTGTGTAATTACCGCTCCCCCGCAAAGTATAGGGATATCAAAATCTTCTCTTACAAAATCTATCGTCTTCGCCATGTTCTCAGCGGTAGTGGTCATTAAAGCCGAAAGGCCCAAAACGCAGGGATAATGCTGTTCCACCGCATTTTTTATAATATTATAATCGACATCCCTACCCAGGTCAACAACTTTAAATCCGTAGTTGGCCACTATGGTTTTTACTATGTTTTTGCCTATGTCGTGCACATCACCTTTGACGGTCGCGATAATAAAAGTGCCAAGCGAACTGTCTCTAAGCGCGCCTTTTTCCTCTTCCGCTGCCCTGAATGCCTCCTTTGCCGCATCCGCCGCAGCTATCAGTTGAGGGAGAAAAACTTTTCCACTCTCATAAAGTTTTCCGACCTCATCCAAGGCGGGGATAATATATTTTGAGCTAAGAGTTTCAAAATTTTCCTCTTTTATTATCTCTTTTGCAAGGCTGTATGAAAGCGTCGCCTGCCCCGTCACAATAGCGTCTGAAAGGGTGCAGTTGCTCTCGTCTATCCGCTTAACCGCGTCAACGCCGGTATGAGAGGATAAATACCTTTCAAGCGCGTTTTCTTTTGAAAGCAAAAAGTCAATCGCCTCGCTAGAGCCACAAAGCCCCCTCATCGCGGGATTAATTATCGCTATGTCAAGCCCATGCTTAACAGCCAGCTCCAAAAACGCGGCGTTTATGTCTTCGCGGTGAGGCATACCGAAAGAGATGTTGGATACCCCAAGGGTGGTTTTAAACCCGCGCTCTTTTGCAAGTTTTAAGGCGTTTAAAGTGACAAGCGCATTGCCCGCCTTTGACGCCTCGGCAAGCGTTAGGGTATCCACAATAATTCTTTCTCTTTCTATGCCGTATTTTTCAGCTTCCTTTGCTATATTTAGGGCGATTTCAATTCTTTCTTCCGCTGTTTCGGGAATTCCGTTTTCGTCCATGGTGAGAGCGATTACAAGCGCCCCGTATTTTTTGACAAGCGGAAGCACTCTGTCAAGGCTTTCTTTCTTTCCGCTTACGGAGTTCACTATCGCTCTTCCGTGATAAAGCCTCAGCGCCGCTTCAAGCACTTCAGGCTTTGAGGAGTCAATCTGAAGGGGGAGGGTAACGACCTCCTGCAGCCGCTTTAAAAGCGTAAGCATGGCGGTTTTTTCGTCGATACCCGAAACCCCGATGTTGACATCAAGAATATTAGCGCCTTGTTCTTGCTGTTTTATGCCCTCAAGCACCAAAAAGTCGAAGTCACCGCAAAGCGCCGCCTGCTGAACCCTCTTTTTGCCGGTGGGGTTTATCCTTTCGCCGCAAATGAGATTGCCCTCAAGCTTTAAGGCGTCGGTTTGCGATGAAATGTATATTCCATGCGGTTTTTTTATGTCAGCTTTAATGTCCTTTGTTTTTTCTTTTAAAAGGCCGATATGCTCAGGGGTAGTTCCGCAGCAGCCGCCGAGGATATTTACGCCAAGCTTTTTAATCTCAGCCATAGCTAGAGCAAAGTCCAAGGGGGAGACATCATAATAAGTTCTGCCGTGAGCCATACTTGGCATACCCGCGTTTGGCTTAATTGCCACGGGAACGGGGGATACCTCCGTTAAATCCTTTGCTATTTTATACAGCTGCACGGGGCCAAGCGAACAATTGGCGCCTATAGCGTCCGCTCCAAGCGATGACGCCGTTACGGCAAAGCTTTTCGCGTCGGTTCCAAAAAAAGTTCTTTTGTTTTCGCCAAACGACATCGTGGCAAGAAGAGGGAGGGAGGAATTTTCTTTAACTGCCAGTATCGCCGCCCTCATCTCGGCAATTGATGTCATGGTTTCAACTACTATAAAATCAGTTTCGTCTCTTGCCGCAAGAACAATTTCTTTGAAGTTTTCATACGCCTCGTCAAATGAAATGCCGCCGCTGCCTACTATTTTGCCAAGCGGGCCGATATCAAGCCCGACATATCTCGCGCCGGATTTTTTAGCGCAATCAATGGCGGCGGTTATTATGTCTTTTAGCTGAGGCGGTGAAAACTTGAAAAGATTGGCGCCGAACGTGTTTGTGTAAACAGCGTCCGCTCCCGCTTTTACATAAGATTGATGAACGGATAAAACCGCCGAGGGGTTTTCAAGGCAGAGCCGCTCCACGGGAAAGCCCACGGGACAACCCGTTAACTCCATAAGCATGCTGCCCATGGCGCCGTCAAGTATCAAACTTTCTTCAAACAGTTTTTTCATGTAAACCTATTATTGCGGTAACCGTCTTTAAAGGCAGCATCATTCCGCTTTCGCTTACCAGTACGCCCATGGTCTTAGTGGCGGACACGGCGTTCAAAAATTCAGCCTGCAGGCTTAGGGGAGCGTCGCCGTAACCCAAAGAATAACGGGTGGTGGTTTGTTTATTGTTTTGGTCCGCAAACTCTTTTATTATTCCCTCTATTCTGTCGCAGAGCTTTTCGGTGAGCAAAAGAGCCGCTGTATCTAAAAGGTAGCAAAATTCAAGGTCCGTCAGCCGCGCTTTGTCTATCTCGCTGTCAATTGAGCGGCCAAGGGAGGCGCAAAACAGCGCAACTTCCGTGCAGCCTTTTAAATGTCTTGCTAGGCTTTCACCCTCAAAATCAAGCGTAGTGCCTTTCACCCGTATTTTCCCGCGCTCGAAAGCTATCGGGAAGTACGCCACGGCAAATTTCGGCGTGATAACTTCCATTGCAAGCTCGCACGCGCTGACCAGCTTGTCGTGCGAATAAAAAACAGGTTCTTTTCCTCCCGATATCTCGTTAAGGAGATCCTCGGGCGTAATTTCTACTCCTATCACCAGTTCCCCCTAAAATGCGGGAAAATGCATTGCGCGATTCTCCCTTTGTTCATGGTGTATATATGAACGCCTTTTACGGCGTTTTTCTTTAAATCATGTATTTGCTTAACGGCCAAAAATATCCCCTCGGTGAAAAACTCCTCATCGCTTGCTTTGCTTCTGACATGCTCCTCAAAGTCTTTGGGAAGATGAGCGGAAGATAGCTTCAGCGTCCTTTCTATTATGCTCCTTTGGGTAAGGGGCATAATACCAGCCTCAACGGGAACATCAATGCCCGCGGCCAAAAGTTTGTCCAAAAAGTCGTAAAACCTTTGGTTATCGAAAAACATCTGGGAGATAAGGTGTTTTACGCCCGCGTCTATTTTTCTTTTAAGGTTATCGATGTCCTTTTCAAGAGAGGGCGCGTCGGGATGCTTTTCTGGATAGCAGGCGCCCAAAAGATTGAATTTCGGATAATTTTTGGATATATATTCAGCAAGCTCGCTTGCGAAGCGGAAATCATAAAAGCGTGAAGACGGTGTAAGGTCACCCCTTAGCACCAAAATGTTTTCAACGCCTTTTCTTTGAAGAATGTCAAGCTGCTCGTCAAGCTTTTCTTTAGTAAGATTGACCGCCGTGATATGCGCCACGGTATTGATGCCGAATGCGTCAATTGCCACGCTTGCAACATCCGCCGTGGTGCGCGCGCCTTCTCCGCCCGCCCCGTATGTGACGGACACGAAATCGGGCGATACGGATTTTATTTCTTTAAGAGCGCGGATAACTCCCTCAAGATTACCTTGCGCTTTCGGTGGAAAAACCTCCGCCGACATCACAAAGGCGTTTTGATCAAATAATTCTAAGGTTTTCATAGTTAAATATTACCAAACATCAATTAAAATGTAAAACAAACTGCTTATTTGCCTGCAAAAAATTTCTTGACATTAATTAAAATGCATACTATCATAATTAAGCGTTTTAATAGATTAACGGGGTGTAGCGCAGCTTGGTAGCGCGTTTGGTTCGGGACCAAAAGGCCGCGAGTTCAAATCTCGCCACTCCGACCAGCCTCCGCTTTGCGGAGGTTTTATTTTTTAATAAGCGATAATTATACACAAATTTTAATTTTGCTTACGGAAACGGTAAAAATTTGATAATTATACGGTATTGACATTGATGTTTTACGGGATTATAATCAAATTATAAGCACAACACTCATGCAAGGAGGAAAATTATGGAATATCCTAATTTCAGAAAGTGCTGCGGTACTTGCGCAAACTGGAAGGAGCCAAATCGCAAGGTAAATGCTACTAAGGACAAGGCAATAACGGAAGTGGAAAAAGCCACTTGCATGGCGCTCAGCGGAAGGGCGGAGCTTATGGGCGGCGGATGCAGTGCCTGTCCCAAATACAGAAAATGGCCCATGCTCAAGTAATACATACCGCAAATTAAAATTTAACCCTCCGGGTCGGAGGGCTTTTGCTATTTTTGGTTAATTTGTTTGATGGTTAATTAAGATGGTCTGTCGATTATTTATGACGGTCTGTGTCGGTCTATCGTTATTTATGACGGTCTATTGTTGCAATATATGGTTAATTCTTTTTAAACTTTTATCAAGCTGATTTTTACATATGTTAAGATAATAAAGCCCAGCTAAGCTTTAATTAGGATAATATCTTTTTCATCTCCTCAAGGTATCTTTCGCAGATTTCCTTTGACTGTTCCATGGAGGGAGCTTTAGCGGCGACATATATCTTAAGCTTAGGCTCTGTGCCGGAGGGGCGAATGCAAATCCAGTCGCCGTTCTTTAAAATCAGCTTTAGGGCGTTGGTTCTTGGCAGCTTAATTTCTTCTTCGGCGCCGTCGCTTTTTCTTCTTATTCCTTTGACAAGGTCAAGGGAAGCCGCCACTTCGTTGCCCGCGATTTTCTCAAACTTTTGCGCGCGAGCATACTCCATTATGTTTTTCATCTTTTCCATGCCGTCAAGACCGCCATATGTTATGGATACGCTTCTTTCGTTGTAGTATCCGAACTTTTCAAATAGGTAGATAAGCGTTTGATAAATTCCCGCGCCCTCTTTTTTGTAGTAGCATGCCATTTCGGCAAACAGCATGGCGGACACGACGGCGTCCTTATCGCGCGCGTGGGTGCCCGAAAGATAGCCGTAGCTCTCTTCGTAGCCGAACATGAACGTATGTTCATTTGTTTTTTCCCACTCCTTGATTTTCTCGCCGATAAATTTAAATCCCGTTAAAACATCAAAGATTTCGGCTCCGTAGCTTCTTGCGATATCCGCGGCAAGCTCGGTCGTTACTATCGTTTTAACAACGGCGGCGTTTTTAGGCAGCGTGCCGTTCTCTTTGTTTCTCTTTAAAATGTAGTCAAGCAAAAGCGCTCCTATCTGGTTGCCGTTTAAAAGCACGAACTCGCCCTTATCGTTTCTTACGGCGACGCCCATCCTGTCGCAGTCGGGGTCGGTGCCGATGACAAGGTCGCTTCCGATTTTATCGGCAAGCTCGATAGCCATTTTAAGCGCGTCGGGCTCCTCAGGATTGGGAACTCTGACGGTTGAAAACTCCGTGTCGGGTTTTGCCTGCTCCGAAACCACGGTTACTTTTATGCCCATATGCGCAAGTATCGTTGTGACGGGCATATAACCGCTTCCGTGGAGAGGGGTGTATACGATTTTGATGTCGCTGCCCACCTCTTTTACCGCCTCGGGCGACAATGAGAGCTTATTTATCGTGCTGAAATAGACATCGTCCACGCTCTTTCCGATAATTGTGATGTTATCGGAAACTTTTAAGTTGTCTTTTCCTTTTATGAGCTCGGCGTTAAGTTTTATTTCACATTCCGGGATATTAAAATAATCAAGTTTATTGATATATTCCACAACCTTGGCCGTTGCCTCGGGGGAAAGCTGAGCTCCGTCCTCGCCGTATACTTTATATCCGTTGTATTGCTTGGGATTGTGCGAAGCCGTTATCATGATGCCGCCCGTCGCGTTAAGGTATCTTATCGCAAACGAACACATGGGAACGGGGCGGACATTTTCAAACAAATATACCTTAATTCCCTCTTTTGCCAGCACTTTTGCGGCCGCGCAGGCGAACTCGGAGGAATAGCGTCTTGTGTCGTATGAAATCACTATGCCTTTCTTTGCCGCCTCTTTACCTAAAGAATTGATGAATTTGGCAAGCCCCAGCGTCGCGCGCCTTACATTGTAAATGTTCATGCGGTTGGTGCCTATATCCAAAACGCCTCTCATGCCCGCTGTGCCGAATTCAAGCGGAATGGAGAAAAACTCCTTCTTTTCGCTGTCGGTCAGGGAGGCCATGCGCTCTTTTTCTTCTGCGGTAAGCTCTCCGCTGTTTAAAAAATGGTCATACATTTCAAGGTATGTCATAATATGCTCCTTATCGTTAACTGAAAAAATTATACAATATTTGGTTATTATAGTCAATGTGGGAAAATTCGACATTGATGGTATAAAACACTCATAATTTGTCAATAATTTTAAATTTGCGATTTTTAAGGATTTTCATCTTATACAAAATCAGACGCCTTTATATGTTAAACGATTAAAAGCCTCATATTTTGCGCTATAAAAATTTTGTCAAAAAAAGTAATAGCGGCAATTTATGGAAAAACAGCATTAAGCAATAAGTATTAAAGCTTTGAAAACGCTCACGGTTTGCCTTATTGTTAAAATGGACCAAGCAGTAATTTTTAACTTAATTACGAAATTATAGCTATTTATATCTACCTGCGCGTTTATCTTAATAACAAAATTATAGCAATTTATAACTTACTTACGCGATTATAGTTATTTAACTCACCGACGCATTTTTTGATTTATAAAGGCTTAATTTAAATGCAAAAACTTCTTTATAAATGACTGCATTATCCAATCGATAAAACGCTGCTTATATCAAGCGATAAAAAAGGCTTAATTGTTTAATTCATATAAACTTCATTATGAATGGATGTTATATCCAAGCGAAAACAAGCAGCTTTTATAAAAGCGATTAACTGCTTTTATAAAAGCGATTAACTTCGCAATACATCATTGTTTAGGGGCGGTATCCAAGTTTATCTCATCCTCCATGGTGCCTATTGCTATTCTTGCGGGCTGAGGGAGATAAACATCGGTTCTTATAAGTATGGATTTAACCACTTTCCCGTCCACTATATAATCAAGGTATCCTTTTGACTTAAGCCCGTTTTTACCCTTAAAAAGCACCTTAACTTCACCCTTTTTAAGGTTGGGGTCGTTTTCGGTAACCGTTTCAAAAGGAATTACTTCCGTGGTTACGGACCTTCTTCTGATGGTCGGAGCTTTTTCGCCGTATATCGTAACGCTTAGCTTTTCGCCGTCCGCCGTCATTTTAATGTATATAGGATACTTTGATGTGTTTTTTATTTTAAGGTCTGTTTTGGATGAAACCATGGCGTCAAAAGACGGCTCCACATAGCCAACGGGCAGGGAGTGGCGGGAAAACGACACAGCCTCAAGCCCTGCAAGCAAAGCGCAGTTGTAGAGTGTGGTTGAAACCTGGCAGACGCCGCCGCCTATTCCTTCTTCAAACTTGCCGTATATTATTATGGGGGCGAGCCTGAAGCCTCTTTCTGCGGTTCTTGGCCCCACGGTTTCGTTAAACGAAAAAACTTCGCCGGGATTTATCATTATTCCCGAAATTTTTTGCGCGGCAAGAAAGATGTTGTGTTTTCTGTTTGTAGAGCTTGAGGAATATCTCGTTGAAAACGAGGCCCGCTTTACGGTTATTGATTTAAGGTGTTCGATTGTTTCCGCCTTTTTGAAAACGCAATCAATTTGCAGATTTATTTCGTTTGCGCCGAGTTGCTTTGCGGTATCGTCAAAAATTTTGTCGTAATCAAAGGTTTTTTCATCCTTTCCCTCGACATAAGTAAAAACTTCCTTTGAGCTTGGGTTGAAAATGACTTTTGAAGCGCAGCCTAAAACTTCGCGCTTTTTCAGCTCGTCCAATATAAAGTCGCCAAGGCCAGGGTAGATATAATTGAGCGCGCTTTTTCTTGAAAAATCAAGTTTTATAAGTTTTTCGTAAGCCTGTGGCGGGGTGAGAGAGTTTTTCTGTCCGAATACCGCCGCGTTGGAGTTTGGAGAAAACTCTTTTTGCAGCTGTTCGCCGTCAACTGCCATGGAAAAATTAAGCTTGGGAAGAAAGTCGCGTTTCCTTTCAGCGCGCGTAATGTTTCCGTTGCTTAAAGAAAATGAAAAAATAAATCCGCAAATTATGGGGATTAACAGCAAAAGAGCAAATATCGCGATATGATTTTGCCGAATTTTACGGAATTTACCCATACCCTTAGTATGAGTAAAAAAGCAAAAAAAAACTTAAATGCCCAAAGTTTTTTTGGTTTTTTCGTCAAGGTCGGGCATTGTAAAATGATACTGTTCGTCGGGGGAGTGGAAGTCGCTTCCCGAGGTTTTAATAAGGTCGAATTTTGCGGCAACTCCCTGCAGTAACTTAACGTCGGCTTCCGTGTGGGCGGGATAGTAGACCTCAATCCCCATAAGCCCGTAGTATTTCAGGCCTTGCACGATACTCTCAAGAGTGCCGTCTATGATATAAGCTTTGGGATGGGCAAGAACGGGGGCGCCGTCAAAGCCTTTAATCAATGTAACCGCCTCAACTGGGGTTAGCCGCTTTGACTGAACATAAGCTTTACCCGAGCTTCCAAGATACACTTCAAAAGCCTCGTTCGTGGTTTTGCATACGCCCATCTCCACCATCTTTTTAGCCGCAAGCGCCCGTCCCATGCCCTGAGCGGCGGGGTCCAGGTCAAGCTTGATTCCAAGGCTTTCAAGCTTTTCAAAAAGCAGCCTGTTTCTTTCAATCCTAAGCTTTTTCGCTTCTGAAAGTTTACTCAAAAAGGCGGGATTTTTGTAGTTGATGTTATAGCCCAGTATATGTATTTCCCTTTTCGCGAAGGTGGAAAACTCAATGCCCGGTATGAATTTGACGCCTAATTCCGCGCAAGCCGCCTTGCACTCGTCAAGGCCGTCCACGGTGTCATGGTCGGTCAATGAGAGCGCTTTTAGGTTTATTTCTTTTGCGCGCGCCGCAAGCTCGTATGGCGTCAGCTCGCCGTCGCTGTAAGTGGAGTGGCAGTGCAAATCAATCATTTTCACCCTCGCTTTCTGTTCCTTCGCTCAGCCCAAGAATTTCGCCGCCTGTCAGCGAAGGCTCGCTTGCCTCACCGATGTTGTCAATCTTTTGAAGACGCTTTCTGATAAGCTCCGTGCGCTTGTCCGCCTGGTCAATGGTCTTTGTGACGTCGTCAAGTTTTTGCCTTGTCTTTTGCAAAAGTTCGGAAAAGGTTTTGAAATCCTTTTCAAACTGGATGAACAGTTTTCTTATCTCAGCGCTCTGCTTTTCTATGGCCACGGACTTAAACCCTATCTGCAGGCTGTTTAAAAGAGCCGCAAGCGTGGTTGGGCCGCATACAACAATTCTGTAAGTGTTTTGCAGGTGCTCGATAAGACCCGAGTTTTTTACGACTTCAGCGTAAAGCCCCTCAATCGGAAGATACATTATCGCAAAATCGGTGGTTTTTGGCGGCTTTATGTATTTGTTTCTTATTGATTTAGCGAAATCCTTAATCCTGTTTGCCAGCGCTTTGGCAGCTTCCTCAACCGCCGCCTTGTTGC
Source organism: Clostridiales bacterium (assembly GCA_012800805.1). Lineage (GTDB taxonomy): Bacteria > Bacillota > Clostridia > Christensenellales > CAG-917 > JAAZIO01. The sequence continues at coordinate 15,605 of JAAZIO010000035.1, forward strand.
CGTATTCTGAGGCGTCGACAAGCCTTAGGTAGTCTTCCGTAGGGAATTTGGAATCAAGTGGCAGATACACCTTTCCGTCGTTTTTGCCGGGCAGATTTATCACAAAGTCTACCCTTTCGCTGTCGCTGCCCGTAATGTTAACGGATTTAGAATACTGTTCGGGCGCGAGAATTTGGCTGAGCAGGCTCTCAAGCGATACCTCGCCCCAAGTGCCCCTTGTCTTTACGTTTGAAAGTATCCTTGTAAGGTCTTTTACGCCCGTCTGGAGATTCTGCATTTCCATAAAACTGCGGTTAATCTCCTCAAGCCTTTGCCCCACGATGTTAAAAGACTGGCTGAAGCGTTGCTCCAAGGTGCTTTCAAGCTTTTCGCTTACCGTTTCTCTAATTTTATCAAGATATTTTTCGTTGTTTTCTCTTACTTTGTTTAAATTCTGGTTGTTTTCGTCGCGGATTTTTTCAAGTTTATAGTCGATTTTGTCCATGAAGTCGCGCACGCTGTCGTTGATTTTGTCGGAGTGTTCGCGCTCGGCCGCTATATAATCCTCAACTTTCTTTTCTATTTTATCCCTGAACTCGTTCAATGCCTTTGCCTGCATCTCTCCGCTGAAAAGAAGCGTCTTTATGTATTCGCTGTCCGAAGCCGCACCTTTATCCTTCTTTTTCAAAAGGACTATCCCCGCAATCAGCGAGGCTAGGGACGCCGCAAGCGCAAGAGATATCAAAATATAAAAAACGGTCATTTTTTTCTCCTTTTGAGATACTCAAGCTGGCTTTTGCGGTTCCTTAAATTTTCATTCACCACCGCTTCGTTAAAAAGCTCCTTTAAAGCTTTTCCCAGCTCGCTTCCTTTGTATCCCATCTCGGCAAGGTCGTGCCCGTTTACCTTTAAATCCGAAAGGGTGAGGGGAGTGCCGTCCGAGAGCATTTTTTCATATACGCCCCTTATATGCCTTGCGGCTTCGGAATATCCCGATTTAGAGGCTTTGCCGTCGCTATCCATAAGCTCAAGCAACAGGTCTAAGATATCCAGGTTTTTTATTATGAAAAACCTTATCTTGTTTTCCTTGGTGTTTCCGATAAGGTCATACATGTGGTTTTCCACAAGTCGGCACACTGTATCAACCTCTTTATGCGAAAGCTTCAGACCGTCTTTACCGAGATATTTTTTAGCAATCTCCCTGCCGTATTCGGCGTGTCGATACATATTGCCGTCTTTTTTTACCGCCATGGGCT